>DATNDF010000001.1 GCA_035607015.1 Candidatus Angelobacter sp.
GGGCCGTAAACCTTCGGCACCGGCAATTCAGCCCCCAGCTTGCGGAGTTTGTTGCGCCGTTTTGCGGACATCGCCATGTGCAGTTTCGGCGAGCCGGTCGGATGGCCCATTTCATCGTGTTCAAGGCCCGTTACAACCGGATAGCGGCCGCTGGCGATGCGTGTGCCAGGTGGCCGGTGGTGTGTCACGCCGTCCGCCGCGGACAAATCGTACGGTTTGTGGTCGGCCACCGGCGTAAGGTCCGGCGAAATGTCCTGGCAGACCTTTTCGAGATTGGGTTCTTCGAACGCCTCGATGCGCGTGCCGATGGCTTGGTCTGTAAGAATAATCACCGGCACGCTGTATTTGCGGGCGATGTTGACCGCTTCGACGGCGATGTAAAAACAATCCTCAACATTGGCTGGAGCCAGGACAACGCGCGGAGAATCGCCGTGGCCGCCGAAACAGGCGAGGTTGAGATCGGATTGCTCGACGCTGGTCGGCATCCCAGTCGAGGGTCCGCCCCGTTGCACGTCAATCACCACCAGCGGCAGCTCTGCCATGACCGCGTAGCCGATGGCCTCGGTTTTGAGAGAAATGCCAGGGCCGCTCGAGCCGGTCACTGCCACGCGTCCCGCGTAACTCGCGCCCACTGCCATGGACACGGAAGCGATTTCGTCTTCGCACTGGACAAACGTGCCGCCGTACTTGGGAAGTTCGCGTCGCAGCAATTCCATGATGTCCGACCACGGTGTGATGGGATAGCCGGCGCCGAACCGAACGCCCGCGGCGATGAGCCCGTAACCGAGCGCTTCGTTGCCGTTCATCACCACCTGCTGGCCGGCCCGTTTCTGAGCCTCCACGAATTGAAACGTCTCAATGACGTTGTCGAGCGAGTAGCTGTAACCGGCGTGAAAAGCGGTGAGAGCGTTGTTCAGAATGCTTTCATCCTTGCCGCCAAATCGTTCGCGAACGAGCTTCTCAAGCTTCGGGACGTTCAGATCGAACATTTTCGCGACGAGGCCGAGCACGAATACATTTTTGCCCTTGTCCTTGCCCGTGCCGCCGATGGCTTCGACGGTGAGCGACGAAATCGCGACACCGAGGTGGCGATAGTCCCGCTGCCATTCCGGATTGGGCTGCACGTGGTCGCTGTCGTACAAAACAATGCCACCTTTGCGCAGCGAGTTGATGTGCCCTTCATACGAATGCTGATAAAACGCAATGAGCAGATCCGCTTCGTCGCCGGCGCTCAACACCTCCCCGGAACCGACGCGGACCTGGAAAATGGAAGGTCCGCCGGAGATGGTGGATGGAATCGTCATGAACGTCATGACCTCCTGCTCGCTCCGTCCGGCGAGCCGTGCCAGGAAGCCGCCTATTGCCTGGATGCCGTCCTGGGAATTGCCGGCAATCCGGACAACGGCCTCGGATATTTTGGAAACTTTTGGTGTGCCACCCGACGTGAGTGGAGTCATGGTCGCTTCGCTCATGAAAAATCCTGATTAACGTTTCGATAATCGCCGACAACTTTATACCCGCGCGTGATCTCCGGAGGGTGCAAAGTCAATTGCAGGGTCACACTAACATTGCGCGTCCCTCTGTCAAACGTTTATCTGACACTGCATCTCTTTGCAGAAGAAATCATTGCAACGTGTTCTGGTTTCATCGGAGAAGTCGCGCCTTTGAGCGAATTAGGGTGGTTAATCCGTCAGGTTTTTGAGTTAAGCCCTCTTTCAACGGCGCTGGCGGATTGAAGAAAGTATTGCATGCCACGCGTCACGCCGTGGCCATGCGGCTCGTCGCTCACGAAGCCGTCTTGCTTTCGAACGGCGTCCTTCACCAGCCCGATAGCGTTGGATGGCGCCACCAGCCAACGCGCGTGCTCCCGCGAAAGCATCGGCAGATCGTTCAGGTGATCGCCAGCGGCGAGAATCAGGTCGGGGCCGACGCCGAGCCGGCGCGCGATTTCTGACAAGGCGGTGCCTTTGCTGTAGGCCTTGTGACTGAAACGTGCATAAACATCATTGCGCACAACCATCAAATCCGGCACGTGGGCGCAGTAGTCGTTCAGATAATGGTGAATCGTGTCGGCGTCACTGTTGTTCTCCGCAATGAGACAAAACGGAGAATACGAATCTTCATAGACCGCTGCGTCAAACCGCTCGTTCACCCAGGCCATCAGCCGAGGCAGATCGGCGCGGACACGGGCAAACAATTTCTCATGGGCTCGAGCGCAGGCGCGGTTCCAGTCCTCCAGCCCCACGTAACGGTTCTTTTCATGCACGTAAATCTCGCGCTCGACAACGACGAGATAGTCGGGGCGCACGGAAAGATGCGCGCGCGCCAGCGTCTCCAGCAGACTCGAAAGATCGCGGCCGGTATTGATTACCCACCTGGTCCCGGACATCTGCAAATGCTGGATGAGACGCTGTAATTCGTCGGGCACGGGCGGATCCGCAAATTCCGCAAAAAACGTCCCATCGAAGTCGGTGGAAATGATTTTGAGAGGCAGGTTCATCTTGGACGTCAGGCGTCTGCGCTTGCGCGGCCACTACAATCATGCGATACGGTTGGTTGTCAAAAAGATTTATGCCGACGCTCGAGGAACAATACGACGACGCGATGTTTGATTTCAGTACCGGGGACTACGATTCCGCCATCGCGAAATTCAAAGCAATCCTCGCCGAGGATCCGGCGCACTTTGACGCACAATTGTCCCTGGGCATGGCCTTCTATCGAAAGGGTGACTATGCCACAGCCATCGTCGAAGGACACAAGGCGGAAAAGCTTCGTCCGGGCGAGCAACTCGTCCATACGAATCTCTCGCTGTTTTACATGAAAGCCGGCGACAAAAAGACTGCCGAACATCACGGTCTCCAGGCACGCATCGCCTCATGGAAAGGTAACATGGCCCCGCCGGACCAATCCCCGGCTGACAAGCCGGAATTGCAAATGGCCCAGCCCGTCGGGCAAAACGTCAGGTTGCCAACCAAATTTCCCGACATGCCGTGGAAAAAGAAGCCTCCCCCGGGTGGCGGAACCGCGCCCGCACAGCAGTGATTCTCAAGGCTCGACGCCGGGACACAAGATGCCGGAATTCATCACGATCGCCGAAGTAAACCAGGTTCCAATCGACCGTGGATTGAGCGTGCGTGTGGGCGACCGCGAATTCGCCTTGTTCAAACTCGATGGACAATGCTATGCGCTTGACGGACGATGTCCGCACCGCGGTGGTCCGCTGGGAGAAGGGCTGGTTGAGAATGGGCGCGTCTCTTGTCCGTTGCATGGCTGGGAGTTTGACGTGAAGACGGGCGCGCCCGTCGGCGGGAACTCCAAAAAAACGGTCGCCTGCTTTCCAATCAACGTGGTTAATGGCAAAATCCAGATACAAATCTAACCTTTTGAAATCATGAAAAGTTCCTATGAACTCGCGATGGAGCGGCTGAACAAAACCGCGCCGGTCGTGAAATTGACCGACCGGCAAAAAGCCGAAATCGCCGAACTCGAATCAAATTACAAAGCGAAGGTTGCCGATCGCGAAATCTTCCTGAAAGGGGAAATCGCCAGGGCCGTGGACAAAGGCGATTTTGAAACCGTCGAACAATTGGAAAAACAGCTCATCAGCGACCGTAAAACATTCCGGACCGACTTGGACGAAAAAAAGGAGAAAGTCCGCCAGCGTAAAAACGGGAAATGACGAAACACTTCAGAGATTGTTTTCCGCGCTTGTCGAAGTTTGTCGGTGGCTTGTGATGGAGTGAGCGCGAGGGGCCCTGCCAGTTGACATTCTCTTAACAGCCCGCGTCAATCATTGCCGCGTTGGGAAGGAACCGGTCGAACCGTGAAAAGCAAGGGAGGGAATTTCCAGTGCCGCAAACCAATTGGTGCCGGATCGCATTGAATCCCTACTTCCGTCCGCGTCGCCACAATTCGTAGTGGTACAACGCCACGACAACGATCGCGTGCCGAATTCTGCCGTCCGCAATAAGACGCGGAATGTCTGCCACCGGCACCAGCCTTGTCGCCAGATCCTCGCCGTGATCGAACTCGACGGCGTGCTTCAGGCGGCAATTCTCCACCAGCACGGTGTAGCAGGAGTTGCTCATGATGGCGGGATTCGGAAAAATCCTCCCGATGATCCGTTCGTTTTCGCCAGAGCAGCCGGTTTCTTCGCGCAATTCCCGGACGCCCGCAACCGCCGGTGACGCGTCGTTTCCATCGATCATTCCGCCGGGGATTTCCAACTCCACCGTGTTGGTGCCGTGCCGGTATTGTTCAACCATC
Source organism: Candidatus Angelobacter sp. (assembly GCA_035607015.1). NCBI lineage: Bacteria > Pseudomonadati > Acidobacteriota > Terriglobia > Candidatus Angelobacter > Candidatus Angelobacter sp. The sequence continues at coordinate 4,267 of DATNDF010000001.1, forward strand.
ACCAGATGATCGTCCGGAGTGACGGCAATCACATTCACCCAGTCAACACAGTCGATGACGAAGAATTCGCTCTCCTGGCCGGTCCTCGGCGAAACCGCCCGATCGGCACGCACCGAAAAAATGCGGAAGTCGCCAAGGGGTCTGGAGCCCGTCTTTTCCCAGGGCTTGATCATGAACTCAGAAAACAGGAGCTCACAGCCGGAAGCCAGCAGAATGTGGCACGACCAACCTCGTTTCCGATTGTGACCGGGCGCTGCCCTCTACCGGGGGCTCTTTTGCTTCGCGGCCCAGCCTTGCTTCATCAGTTCGAGCAGGTGCGCCAGGGCTTCCTCGTAGCTGCGGCCTCTCCGTCCGGCAAGTTGCCGCGCCCGTTTGTCCAGTTGCGCGGCCATTGCGGTGGATTTTTCCAGTGGACAACCCAGTGTCACCAGCAAGGCGGCAAGTTGATCGAGGTCCTTCAAAATGCGAGCCAATGAACCCGCCTCCTCGCGCGGGACTAAATTCACTTCACGGACTCGGCGGGAACGATTTTGACGCTCATGACGTTCATGCGTTTAACTGGTCTGTCACCGGGCTGGGTGGGGGTTGTCGCGATTTTTTCCAGCACCTCGTCCCCTTGGATCAACTTCCCGAACGCCGTGTATTGCCGGTCCAGGAATCGCGGGTCGCCGTGACAAATGAAGAATTGCGAGCCGGCGGAGTTCGGATCGTCCGAGCGCGCCATGGAGAGCACGCCCCGGACATGCGGCTTGTCATTGAACTCGGCCTTGACGGTGTGGCCGGGGCCACCCGTGCCCCAGCGGCTCTTGTTCGCTTCGTCCTTCGTAAGCGGATCGCCGCCCTGAATCATGAAGCCTTTGATGACACGGTGAAAGCAGGTACCGTCATAGAATCCCTGCTGCGCCAGTTTTTTGAAATTCTCGACATGGCGCGGCGCGACCTCGGGCCAGAATTCGAGCACGATTTCGCCTTCGGACGTGGTGATGAGGGCAACTTCGCTCATGGGATAACAGGAATGTTCAAGGATTCAGGGAAGAACGGAGGCCGACTTGATATAGTCGAGGTTGGGAAAGTCCTTTTTCAGGTAGGCGTTTCCCTCCTTTTGAACCCGGCCCTGATCGGGGCCGCGACCGCGGGGAGCGCCTTCGCCGTACTCGCTGTTGATCTTGTCCACAACATCCATTCCCTCGATCACCTTGCCAAAGGGCGAGAAGCCCATCCCATCAAGGCGGTTGTTGTCGCCGTAATTGATGAACAACTGCGTGGTCCGCGTGTCGGGCCCGGCGGTCGCAAACGTGATCGCCCCGCGCGTGTTGCTGGACTTGACCGGGTCGTCGGTAATCCGAGCCTCGCGCCAGGCGGCGGCGATCTTCGGATCGCCGTGGATGCCAAACTGGACCATGAACCCGGAGATCACGCGGAAAAACCGGACATTGTCGTAGAAGCCGTTCTTGACCAGGTTGTAGAAGCGGTCGGCGCCGCCGGGCGCCCAGGCGCGCGTCACTTGAATGACGAAGGCGCCTTTGCTGGTCTCGAACTTCGCCTTGTAGGTCGCCGGCGCCTGCTCGGTGAGCGCCGCCGGATTGGCGAGTTTGGCGGGCTGCGCGAGCGCCGGCGCCGCCAAAGCCGCGGCAACGAGGCCGGAGGCGAGCGACAGGAACAGGCGGCGAGAGGTCATGGCAGCTCTCCGGAATGTGTCGTGATCAGGCGCCGGGCTTGCCGGCAGACGTGCCGGCGAATTTGCGCGCCAGCCGCGCCGCGACCGGCGCCGGCACGAAGGCGGAGATGTCGCCGCCCATGCCGGCGATCTGGCGGACCAATGTGGCGGTAATCGGGCGCACCATCGGCGAGGCCGGCAGGAAC
>DATNDF010000002.1 GCA_035607015.1 Candidatus Angelobacter sp.
TAGGTATGTCGTGAAAATGTTGGTGGTCCCGCTGCCCTCGGAGCGATGAACGACGATAATTGTCTTGTTGGGCAGAATAACGCCAGGGTTGCTATGGGCAATTGCCGGGTCTCGCCAGTTCTTAATCGTGCCGAGATAGATGCCTGAAAGCGCAGCCGCCGTCAACCGCAATGGCTGTTTCAGCTCCGGCAAGTTGTAGGTGATGCAAACAGGGCCGGCGCTTTCCGGGATTTGGATCATGGGCTGCATGGAAGCGAGCTGTTTGTCGTCGAGCGCCGCGTCGCTGGCACCGAAATCGACCAAGCCAGCTTTGACCTGCTGAATTCCGCCGCCGCTACCGATCGACTGGTAATTGATCTGCACGGTGGGGTGTGCGGCCTGAAACTGGCTCTCCCACTGCGACATGATGGGATACACGAAGGTGCTGCCTGCGCCAGTGAGGCGGACGGTCTGGGATGCATTCTCGGAAGATTGGCCGGTTTTCGAAGAGCAGCCCGCCACGGCCAGGATGGCGAGGAACAGAGCGCAAAGGGATTGTTTCACGATTCGATTCTCCTTTTTCAAGAGCTTCTGAGTTATTTCACCCACGCAAATTTCTCGTAACGATCAGTCGTTTACGGCAGGTCGTAGCGCAAGTTTACAAAGCCCATCCCGAGGTGTGCGCTGTTGGCGTTTCCGGCAGTGCCGGTGTTGGACCAAGGATTTCGCGAGAGATAAGAAGCCTGCGTCATGATCTTCAAGTCACCGTACTTGACGTTCTTCCACAGAGTCTCGGTAACCCCGAATGTGGCCTCCTGAACGGTGCGATTCTGAGCGCTGCCCGAGCCAGGAAAGCCGTAGCCTACGAACGCGGGCGGCGGGCCTGGCGTCACTTGCTGGAAATTGCGGCCGAAGTATGCGGCGCCGTAATAGCCGTAAACCATGGTCTGGGGAGTGAATTGATATTCGAATCCAGCGATACCGGAACCGGCATGAAGAGGCGAAGGAACAAAATTGCCGGCCGCATTTGTCGTGACCGCAAAATCGGGGCCGAGGCCAAAGATGTACCGGCCACCGCCATCACTCCAAAAGGAATTGGCGATGAGATGGAGATTCTTGACTACTTCGAAGTTCACGTTGACGGAGCCGCCGCCTCCGGATTTGGTGGCGTTGACATTGGTCGAAGCGGTGTTCAGACGGAAGGCCCGATAGAGGCCAGCAGCCTCGATGTGAAACGCGTGACCGCTGACCTTTGTGTCGTAGGCGACTTTCGCAATGATATCGGGGCCGATGTTGGGAGTCTTGGCATTGCCGCCGGCATCGTCAACTTGGGACGAGTTGAAGCCTGCCGGGAAAGCAACAAGTCCGCCGGTAAACTGTTCGGGATCTTCGAGGGCAAAGCCGAGAGTCCAGTTGCTGGTGGCGTGGTAGACGACGCGGAAACCAGGAGTGCGCAGCCAAACCAAGCCGACTTGGTAATTCGTGTCCATATCCTGACTGAAGAAAATGTCGCCGGGCATGGGAGAGATTCCGGTGCGGTTGGGTGTCATCATGCTCCAGGATTGGCCGGCAAGAACTTCCCAGTTGCCGCGATGAACGTCAACCCAGTAAAGGCGCAGGCGCAGGGTATCGGAGTGGCTCGTCACCTCGAGATTGCCCGGAGCGTTGCCGAGAAAATCCGCCTCGAGGTAGCCGGTGACTTTGAAGTCGCCGGGATTCGCATCTACCTTCAACCCGATGCGCGAGTTTTGCGCGCTGAGGCGGGTCTCCGACAACCGGCCGGCGGGCGAAGCACCGTTGAACGGGATGGAGCCGAAACTTGTCCCGATGCCACTGCCGACATCGGTTGAACGATAGACCGCCGTGAAATCCAGAAAGCCGAGGGGTGTGAAATCCGCGCCGCCAATCTTGAACGAGAGTGGCGACGGATTCGGTTCGCCAGCTTGCGCCTCCTTTGGGGAAGCCGCAGTCGCGCAAGGCGAGACGGTGGCTGATGCCGACGGTGGTACTGCGACGACGGGACCGGCAGTGTTTGTTTTCGCCGCCGGTGAAGAGCTTTCATTACTGGCCGATTCCTTTCCCTTCTTCGTGCTTCGCACGGTCGCGGCCACAGACGATGCATTTCCACTCTTGGCGGACGTATCGGTACTCTTGGCTCCATCCGAATTTGCAAATGCGGGCACCGCTGACATAAGCGCCATTGCCACAAAGCCAGCCAAGATCCTTCTCATTCACTCCTCCTTGCAGACTCTTCCGTCGTGTTGACGTTGTGGGATGTGGGTCAAGTTCTGCTCCGTGGATCGGTCAAAGTCTGCGACATGCACTTGAACGGAAGATGAGGAGCAGATGAATGTTCTGTTACAACTACTCGGGACCGGATTTAGACCTACTGATACTGAACGAGTTAGGCCGTCTGTGGCGGATGTCGAGGCCGCGCAGCCAGGAAACGGATGACGTGTGCGTGAAGTCTGCGAGAAAGGCTCAAGCCGCGGCAGGCAGGGAAAAATGGAATTGCGAGCCCTCTGCGACCGTGCTCTCGACCCAGATCTGTCCGCCATGGGCTTCGACAATGTGCTTGGCGATGGCAAGGCCGAGGCCTGTACCGCCGACTTCGCGCGACCGCGCGGCGTCGACACGATAAAATCGCTCAAAGATGCGGGCTTGGTCGGCTTGCGGGATTCCGATCCCGGTGTCCGCTACCGTGATCACGACGAAACCATCCCTCCCCGCTGCGCTGACACTGATGCTGCCGCCGACAGGCGTGTACTGAATAGCGTTGTCGAGCAAATTGCGCATCACTTCGCGAAGAAAGCTGGCGTCTCCGAGGACACGCGACAGATTCCGCGGCACATCTGCGACGGCTAGAGATAGCAGCTTCTGGCTGGCTGCGCCGCGCGCGGATTCTACTGCGGCTCCAATCAACACCTGAAGATCCACCGGCTGAAAATCCATGTCCAGCTTTCCGGCTTCGATGCGAGACAGTTTCAGGAGATCGTCAGTCAAGCGCGACAAACGAGCGGCGTGGTTCCGAATCACTTCAACGAAGTGCCGGTTATTTTTCTGGTCTTCAAGGGCGCCGGCAAGGAGCGTTTCAGCGAAGCCTTGAATTGCGGTCAGCGGAGTACGGAGTTCGTGGGAAACGTTGGCGACGAAGTCCCTTCGCACTTGTTCGAGGCGACGAATGTCCGTGATTTCGTGGAGGACAACGACGGCTCCGAATGTCTCGTTTTTTTGCTGCGTCTCAGAGCCAGTAATAACGTCGTTGAACGAGCGAATTGGCGCAACGGTTACCGAGAAGTTGCGCGGCTGCGCGGTTCCCAAAGAAATTTCCCCATAAAGGGTTTCTTTGCCGGAAAGCGCCTGGCGGATTAATTCGAGAACATGAGTTTGGCGGATCACTTCTATCGCGGGTTTGCCCTCGATACCGGCTGAACCCACGTTCCAGATTTTCGAAAACGCCTGATTGCAAAAAGTGACGCGCTCGCGGACATCGACCACAGCGATACCCTCCACCATGCTGCGCAGGAGTGCAGCAGAGCGATTGCGTTCCTCGGTGAGCGAGCGAATCGTAGCTTCCAGGCGAACGGCTGTTTCATTGAGGATGCGCGCCAAATCGCCAAGCTCGTCATTGCCGCGCTCCCGTGGCAAGGGGCGAAAATCGCCGTTCGCGACGCGTCGCGAAAACTCCTGAAGGCGTGTCACGCGATTCGCAAAACGTTGGGAGAACAGAAGCGAAAACACAATGCCCAGAAACAAGATAAGAAACGATACTTCCACGAGGTTCCAGCGCACCTGCGCCAGGGTCGTATTGATTTTGGCCAGCGGCGTTGCGAAACGAATAATGACGGGCGACGCTGGAGGACGAT
>DATNDF010000003.1 GCA_035607015.1 Candidatus Angelobacter sp.
AGGACGGTTCGGGCGACCTCGATAATCTGCACGGGAACTGGCCGCTCGCGAATCAGGAAATGGCGGCGGCGCTCAAGTTCATGGGGTACGACTACAAATTCGAGTTCGGGACCGAAGGGCACAACGCCAAGCACGGTGGCGCGATTTTGCCCGACTCCTTGCGCTGGCTCTGGAGGGACCATTCACCGTAACAAACTCGGGTTGCAGGCATAGGCCGTTTGACAAGTTTCGTCTCGAATTCTGCGATTAAATTAGGCTTTGATTTCGGCTTCTCGCGGAGCTATGAAGGGGCCGCCGGGAAAGCCCAAACGTTTTGACACGGTCGCAATTAACAGACGCCAAATCGCAGGTGTTGTGTCCCCCCGCTGCGTAACCGGAGAACGATGAAAATGAACTCGAAAGCAATTGGAGCAACGATCGGTCTCGCACTGATGCTTACATGCAGTTGCGGGAAGAAGGAGGCAGAAGCGCCATCGTCGTCTGAGCAGACCAAGCCCGCCAATGGTCTCGGCTCGCAGGCCAGGGACGCCGCCAACGCCGCCGCGACCGAGGTCAAAGAAACGGCCCAAAAAGTTGCTGCGGAGACCAAACAGGCGGCGCAAGACGCCGCCGCTCAGGTGAAGGACAAAATTGCCGCGCCGGTCGCCGACGCCAAGGACCTGACACAGGGGTTGATCGACAAGGCCAGGGGCTACGTTGCCGAAAAGAAGTACGAGGACGCGCTGGGTTCCCTTAAACAGCTCGCCAATGTCAAGCTCACTCCGGAGCAGCAGAAGGTCGTGGATGACCTCAAGGCCCAGCTTCAAAAACTGATGGGTAACCAGGCTGCTTCCGACGCCACGAAGGCTGCGGGCAATCTACTGAACAAGTAACCATCAAACAGAATAGAAAAGGACAAGCGTGACAGCGATCACGACTGAAGGGTTGATGAAGGCCCGCTTGTTTTCGTTCGTGCGGGTCGAAGTGCTCGTTCTGATTGGGACATCCTGTGGACTGCTGCGGGCTCAGCCGGCGCCGTCGGAGGACAAAAGGCCGAAGTGGGAAAGCAGCGCCTTCGCCGGATTGACCCTGACCCGCGGGAACAGCGACACCCTGCTCGGCACCGCGAACGTCCTCACCGGTAAAAAGTGGGGCCACAATGAATTGAGTCTCGGCGCCGATGGCACGTACGGTGAAACGAAACTGCCGGGTGGGACGAACACAACGAAAAACGCCGAGTCCATCCACGGTTTCGGCCAGTACAACTGGCTGTTCGGTGAGCGGGCTTATGGCCTCGGCAGGGTGGACGCGCTGCACGACGCCATCGCGGACGTTGAATACCGCGTCACGCTCAGTCTCGGCGCCGGTTACTACTTCGTCAAAACGACGAATACGGTCCTGAGCGGGGAAGTCGGACCCGGCTATGTGTTCGAGAAACTTGGCAGCGATGACAACAGCTATGCCACGCTGCGCGTCGGAGAGAAGTTCACCCAGAAACTCAGCAGTCATTCCCGGTTGTGGCAGTCTGCGGAACTCCTGCCGCAGGTCACCGATTTCGGCAATTACATCGTCAACGCCGAGCTGGGCGTGGAGGCGGACATCAACACGCACCTGGGCTTGAACACGGTTTTGCAGGACACCTACAAGAATCATCCGGCGGCGGGACGAAAGCAAAACGACCTCAAGCTGATTGCCGGCTTAAAGTATAAATTTTAATCCGCTGGACTACAGCGATTCAATTCATGGCTCTGTCAATTCCTTTCCTGAGCGCGGGCAGTTCCTATAAATGGCGGTTCTTTCGCGCCGGCGGTTTCGATCAGGTGCGTTTGGAATCCGGCGCCGACCTGCTCGCGTTGGAGCAGCTCGACCTCAAGCTTTGGGCGGCGTTGAGTTGCCCCACACGCGGCCTCGAATTCGACGGCAGGACGCTCGATCTGCTCGATACCGACAAAGACGGCCGGGTCCGCGCGCCGGAAATTATCTCGGCAGTCAAATGGACGGCTTCGCTGCTGCGCGATCCGGGCGAGATTCTGAAAGGCGCGGACGCGTTGCCGCTCTCCTCCATCAATGACGCCACGCCGGAAGGCAAGCAGGTGCTCGCGTCGGCGAAACAGATTCTGGCCAATCTCGGCAACAAGGACGCAACGGCCGTCTCGGCTGCGGATACCGCCGACACCGTGAAAATCTTCGCGGCCACAAATTTCAATGGCGATGGCATTATCCCGGTGGATTCCGCGGAAGACGACAGCACGAAGGCCGTCATCAACGACATCGCCGCCTGCCTTGGCACCGTGACGGACCGGAGCGGCAAACCCGGAGTCAATCAGGAGAAGGCGGACAGGTTTTTCGCCGAGTGCCAGGCCTACTCCGATTGGTGGAAGAAGGCGGAGGGCGATTCCACCGCGCTGCCGATGGGTGAAAGCACGCCTTCCGCGGCGATCACGTTTCAGGCGGTGAAGGGCAAGGTGGATGATTACTTTGCGCGCTGCCGCCTCGCCGCGTTCGACGCGCGCGCGCTGGCCGCGTTGAACCGGCAGGAATCCGAATATCTCGCAGTGGCGGCGGGGGACCTGACCATCACCGCCCAGGAAGTCGCGGGTTTTCCTCTCTCGCGCATCGAGGCAAGCAGACCGCTTCCGCTCAAGGAAGGTCTGAACCCGGCGTGGGCTGGCGCGATCGCCAAATTCGCCGCCGAGGTCGTCAAGCCGTTGCTGGGTGACAGGGCTTCGCTAAGCGAAAGCGATTGGACCGGCGTCTCCGCCAAATTCGCTCCCTACGAATCGTGGTATGCGGGAAAGGTCGGTGCAACGGTCGAAAAGCTCGGCCTCGGACGAATCCGCGAAATTCTCGGCAGCAAAGCCAGGGATGCCGTGGCTGCGCTCATCGCGAAGGACAAGGCGCTCGAACCGGAGGCCAACGGGATTGCCGCCGTGGACAAACTCGTCCGCTGCTATCGCGACCTCCAGCAACTGCTCGTAAATTTTGTTTCGTTCGAGGATTTCTATTCGCGCAAGCGCAAGGCCGTGTTTCAGGTCGGAACCCTTTATCTCGATGGGCGCAGCTGCGACCTCTGCGTGCGCGTGGATGACGCCGGCAAGCACGCCGCGCTTGCCGGTCTGGCGAAGACTTATCTCGCTTATTGCGACTGTACGCGTCCGAGTGGTGAGAAGATGACCGTCGCGGCGGCGTTCACCGGCGGCGACTCCGACTACTTGATGGTTGGGCGCAACGGTCTTTTCTTCGACCGCAAGGGGCGCGATTGGGACGCCACCATCACAAAGATCATCGAAAATCCGATCAGTATCCGGCAGGCGTTCTGGTCGCCTTACAAAAAGCTGGTTCGCCTCGTTGAAGAACAGGTGGCCAAACGCGCCGCGGCGGCGGATGCCGCCACTGGCACGCAGTTGTCCGCCGCCGCGACGGACGCCGCGCACGTTGATAAAGTCAGGGCGGAACAGAAGAAGGTCGATGTGGGAACGGTCGCGGCAATGGGGGTGGCTTTTGGCGCCATCGGCAGCGCTTTCGCGACGCTCGCCGGTTATTTGACCGGCGTTTTGAAGCTGCCATTCTGGCAGGTCTGCCTCGCGTTTGCAGGCTTGTTGCTCATCATTTCCGGGCCAGCCATGCTCATCGCGTGGCTGAAACTCCGCCAGCGCAACCTGGGTCCGATCCTCGACGCCAACGGCTGGGCAGTGAACGGCCGCGTGAAAATGAACGTGCCGTTCGGCGGTGCGCTTACCTCCGTTGCGCAACTCCCCCCTGGCGCGCAGGCGGTCATTGACGATCCGTTCAGCGAGCCGCCGCGCACCTGGCCCAAACTCGTTCTGTTTGTCGTGATCGTGTGTTTCATTTTCAGTCTGTTGAATTCGTTCGGACTGATTCACACTCTGACCGGGGGGAAACTGGGCGATCCATCGTCGAAACGCGAACCCGCGAAGAAGGAAGAGACGTCCGAAAAAGCGGCTGCGATCGGCAACGGGGTTGGCTCAACGAACGTCCTGGCGGGCACCAACGCGCCCGCGAAATAGGCTGGAATCGAATGCGGCCACTCAGAGGTGCACGGCTGTGACGCTACTGCCCGGGCTGTGCGGCCGAAATCATGTGCTGTTTTTCCCAGGGTTCGAAGTTTCCATCATCCGTCTTGTGAACTTCGGAGTGGCCGTCGGCGAATCCATAGGTCCTGACCTGGCCTCCGGTTGGGACCGGCTGAGCTTCGCTTTCCCGAAGCACAATGACCGTTGCCGGATTGGTGATCACGTTCAACGAACCCTGGTACATAATTTCAAACTGATTGGTCGCCAGCAAGGTTTCGTCCCTGGCTTGATCCGGCAGAAAAGTCGCGGCCTGATCGAAACTCGCGGGGGACTGTCCCTGATGGGCGCCGGCATACTCATGAAACGCGAGCACCCAGTTTCTGGCATAACCCATTTTGGCGATGAACTGTTGCTTCGCGAGGGCTTCCTGCTTTTCCTGCTCGGTCGCCGAATCAATTTGCGATTGCCGGGCGTTCTGGGCTGCCCGTGCCAGTGACGCCTGCAACCGGCGGTTTTCCTCCTCCAACCTTCCCAACTCGTTCGTTTGCCTCCGAAGCAGCCCCACTTCGCCACGCAGTTTCATCAGTTCGCTCAGTTGATCCTTCGAGAGCTGGGAAATGTTTGTCGGGGTGCCAAGATTTGAAAGACGCGTGTTTTCACTTGCCAGGTTATCGGCCCGTTCGCGCAAAGACTGGTTCTCCGCGCGCAGTCTGGTTTGGGTTTGATGTTGAATCGCCAAAGGCGTCGCCACGCCGGCGACGGCAACCGCCGCCACAATGCCCGCTTTCAGTTTCGTCATGGTCATAAGTTTGAGAAGTGTGAGGCCGGTTCCGCCGGCCGTTGCTGCGCCTGTCAGGGCTGCGCTCGCAATACTGACGGCCAATCCGGAGGGCGCCGCGGTCACCGCTTCACCCGCGAGCGCCGTGGCCAGAACGGCGGCGGAGAGGGCGATGCCCCGGCGCTTCAACATGGATCGCAGTTCCTCCAACGCATGGGTCACACGCTTTTGCGCCGCGTTCTCGCTGCTTCCCAACGCTTCGCCCACGGAACGCAGATCGCGTTGTTCGAAGAAACGGAGGAGAATCGCCGCGCGGTCCTTGGCTCCGAGCCGGTTGATTGCTTCGTCGAGGATGGGTCCAACCTCTGACAGGCTGGCCACAGAGTGGTCTTGCTGAACATTCATTTCGACAGCTTGCCTTTCACGGAATTGACGCCGGCGATTGCTTCGCATTGTTTTGGCAGCGACAAAGCAGGTGTGGCGATGCAGCCATCCGCCCGGCATGACATCTTTGGAAAGGGTGCGGGCAAAACGGGCGAGGTCTGCGAAAACGATTTGAGCTACGTCCTCGGCCAGATGTGTGTCGCCATCCACCAACCGCACCGCCACCGAATAGACCAGGTTGACGTAGCGTGAGACCAGTTCTCGGAAGGCGGCTTCCGAGCCGGTTTTCGCATAATCGGCGAGCAATCTTTGGCTGTCCGTCATCTTCAATTCATCATTAAAGACCCGCCGATAGCCAAAAACCGCCAAAAACTTTCACAGATTCGGCAAACCCCTTAAGAACCCCTTTCTCTCCGCGGAACGAATGGCGCAGAAGAAAGCCAAAGTAGAAAGTTTCATTCGCCCGTCGCCGGTCGCACAATTTCCGTTACCGATTGGTTTGGCTCGTTGAGCTTCCACGAGCCTCCAATGTTTGTGAACGTCACCATTGCCTCATCCTTCGTCCGCGCAGTTCCGTCGTCCCGTTCTTCGGAATAAAGAACGAACCCGGCAGTGCCATCAGGAGAGATTTTTTTGCGGTCCAACCGTAACGCCTGCAATGGGCTGATCTCGACGCTCAACAGCGCAGCAATCTGGTCGTCCGATTTTCCCTCAAACCGGCGCGCGTACTCTCTCTGCGTTTCAGGACTGAGGCTGGTGAAGAACGTTTTCACATTGCCCGTGCTCATGGCCCACGCTACTGACTGTAACGCGGCTTCTGGAGTGGCGTATCCTGCGAACGCCCAAGACTCTTTTGGAATTGTCTGCGAAGTGAGTGCCTCAGACGTCACGGCCGTGGGCGAAATCTCGCCATGCACGACAGGATCCTGTTTTTCGACTTCCTTTAGTTGTTTGCGAAGCATGTTCACCTCGCCTCGAAGCCTCATGAGTTCCCCGAATTGATCCTTGGAGAGATGGGAACTGTTTGTCGGGGCGGCAAGGTTTGAAAGACGCGTGTTTTCACTTGCCAGGTTATCGGCCCGTTCGCGCAAAGATTGGTTCTCCGCGCGCAGTCTGGTTTGGGTTTGATGTTGAATCGCCAAAGTCGTCGCCACGCCGGCGACGGCTACTGCCGCCACGATGCCCGCTTTCAGTTTGCTCATGGTCATAAGTTTGAGTGTGGCGAAAGTTGCTGTTGCGGTCGAAGCGCCTGCCGCGATCGCGCAGGTGGCTACACTGGCGGCCAGGCCGCTCGGGGCGGACAGAACCGCACTGGCCGTGATCGCGGCGGTCAACCCCGCTGCCGTGCTCGTGACGCCGCGCTTCGCGAGCAGCTTTTGCAGTTTCTCGAGTGCCCGGTCCACGCGCATTCGCGCCGCGTTTTCGTTGAGTCCAAGGGCAAGCCCAATTTCTTTGAGGCTTCGCTCTTCAAAGAAACGGAGCACGACGGCGGTGCGGTCGCTGTCGCTCAATTCGTGCATGGCATCGTCGAGAACGGGCTGGATCTGACGCCAGGCCGAATCCGATGCATCGGACGAAAGCAGTTGTTTCATCGTGTGGGCCTCCTGTTCACGCCGCAGCCGCCGATCTTCCGCGCGCCGCATATTCGCGGTCATTTGGCGAACGCACGTGTAGAGCCAGCCCGCCAACGCCGGATGCCGGACGAGGTTCGATGCTTTTCTGGCCAGCTCAACAAAGACCGCCTGTGTGATGTCCTCGGCTGTCGCAGCGTCACCGTGCGCCTCACGTAACGCCGCCGAATACACGAGGTCAATGTGCTGCTGCACCAGTTCGGTAAACGCGGTTTCTGAGCGATCTCGTGCGTAACTTCGCAGCAATTCAGCGTCGGTGGCCATTTGTCTTCATCAGTATAGTGTGCGCCGACAAGAAAAACCGCACAAAGTATGTGTAGGCCGCATCCCCGACCTGGCGAGTGTTTGAATTGTGTTTGTCTGACACCCAATTTTCGCCCGGTGAGGGCATCGGGCCTGCATCGGCGGATGTGTGGCGGTTGCAGGCCGTGTGACCCCACGCGGCGTTTGGGTTTTACCAGATTGAAAACAGCGCTAGTTTATCGCTGTGCTGAAGAAGAACAGCATCCGCTACGAATTTCGAAAAACCGAAGGCAACCCTGACTGGTCGGTGCGACAGTAATATCTGACGGAATTCTCGATCTTGGCTCAGGCATGTTGCAGGCCGCGCGGGATCACAAGGCCGGCACACCAAACAGACAGATCGTTCTCAGCAGTTACACGCCCAAGAGCGACCCGATGACCGACGATCCCGGCGTCAGCGCGACTACTTCACGCGAGCGTCTTTATTGACGATCAGCTCCCATCCGCGTCATCCAGGCACGGTGCCGTTGACGCTCGGTTCTCAGCATGGTGTACACTCTTTCCGCCTCGGCCGGATTCAAAAGATAGTTTGAAGGAAGAAGCTGCTCGCAGACGCCGCAACGGCCGTGGCGGCGGTTGTAAACTATCGAACCGCACGAAGGGCAGAGACATTCACGCGGCTCGATTCCGAACCGACAAAACGAGTTCCGGGTGCCGGTGACAATTTGCAGGGCCGCGCTTCTTGCGCAGTCATTCCGTCGCGTGTTCAAATTTGCAGTGCTCATAATTCGCTCTGTCTGTAACGACACGGTGATTGGCGAATTGTTGCATTAAACTTTTGTAATACTCGTGTTAGAGGTGACAGGCACGGTGACCATCGTCGTTCACTTGCGGATCTCGTCCCGGGCCGGATGGTGGCGGACATTCGAGATTGCCAGCCGAATCGGCCAGCACCGTATTGACTGATTTTGAAACTCACCGGCACTTGTTGCGGAGCACGGTTTAATTGCTGCGTTGTCCTGTGGGCAAATTGCTTAGCACAGGAGAGCGCTTCGTTATCAGTTCCCACCGTGTTTTCTTTCACATTCTGTTCGACGGGAGTGGTTCGCAGTCCGGCACTCGTCCTGCTCGACGGTGTGTCTGGTATTTTGGTTGGGTCAGGTCGAATGCAGACCGCGCGGTGCGGCAGGCGCCCCCTTCCTTGACGCACCGCGCTTTCTTTACTCAGACACCAAGGCAACGTGCTTTCGGCGTTCAAGTGCCCGGCCGTGACTTATCAGCAATGGATCGCATTTCGTTATGGGTGCGTTCTTATCGCGGAGGGGCGGCACCAAATATGCGTTGTTTCTTAGGGTCAGTGATTCGCTGCGCTGGCGAGAAGCGGCCCGCGCGGTTGCAACAGCCAGCGGGGACCGAAATACCCGCCAAGCGTGTTACGGAGCCGCGGGGTGGGAGCCGATTCGTTCAATGGTTGAACATCGCGAGCGGCGGTTGCCAGATGCCGCGTCATCTCCCAGTCGATGGAATTCGCCCGTGAAAACGATTCGGAAAATACTCCTGTTTGTGCTGTTGGTAACGCTACCCACAGGTTTATGCATCGCGCAGCGCCGGCGTCATCGAGTTTCAAGCGGAGGGATCATTTACACCGAGGGCGGCGTTCCGGTGGACGAAGCAGCCGTGAAGACCGCGCGCGAAATCGCCTCGCACAGCACGGGCACCCCTAACTGGACAAATGAAACGGGATTCGAGAAGGACGTGTTTACTTTCGTCCGCATCATCCGCGACGGGTCACCCTACGATTCACCCAGCGCGGGCAGTTGGATCACCGACTTTCCCGACAGTGACCTCAACCTTTCGTTCCGACTTCAACAAATGACCTCCTTGAAGGTCGATCCTGACGGCCGCGTGATTCGGCTGACTGACCCCGACTTGTTCAATTACCCATGGATTTACATGGTGGAGCCGGGCAGCCTGCTGCTGAGGGATGAGGAAGTGTCCATTTTGAGAAAATACCTGCTCAACGGAGGAGTGCTCATGGCGGACGATTTTTGGGGAGAGTGGCAATGGGCAAGTTTTCAGCGGGAGATCAAGCGGGTGCTACCCGGACGCGAGTTTGTTGAATTGCCGATGGACCATCCCATTTTTCATTGCGTTTTTGACCTAAAGGTCTCCAAGAACCAGTTGCAAACGCCAAATATCCGGCAAGGGAGCGCCAGCCAATACGATGGCGTGACCTGGGAACGTCACCCGCGCGAAGACGGAGGTTGGGAAGATTGCAAGGAGATGCACGTTCGCTCGATCTTCGATGAAAAGGGGCGTATCGTGGTGATCGCGACGCACAACTGCGATAACGGGGACGGGTGGGAGCGCGAAGGTGAAGAAGATTACTTCTTTCACGAGTTTTCAGAGAAGCGGGCCTATCCGCTTGCAATCAACATTGTGTTTTACCTGATGACGCACTGAGGTTGATCGAGCGCCTCACCTGTCCGTGGTATAATTCCCAAGCAGTCACGAATTCCCCTCACATCCGACTGTGGGAAAACAAACCGGGCGCGTCCGATGCGTTGAATCTTTTTCTGTGAGGCGCGTCGAAGCCGAGGTGCGGGTAGGGTCAACCATCCTGCCATCAAACGTGAAAGTGCCGCCTTCATCGGGCGGCGGTTCCTTACCTGCGCCCTCAGACCGACATGGACCTTTTGCTTTATGCGCCGGAAGGCGAGGGCCGAATGAACTGATACGGCCGAATGTTGAAACCATGATAAGTCCCGGTGCGTCTAAGAGGCTGGCTTGAGGTTCTGATTTATGAAGACCAACAAATTTTGTTTGCTGATATTGTTCGCCACTGTCATCGCGGCCGAAACAGGCTGCGTCGAGCGCCGGGTGGTGTACGTGCCGAGTTACCAATATCCGGCCGGATACGCTGCGCAACCCGCTGCCACCAGCGGACAGGCGCCGGTCGTTTCCCCGTCAGACACCAATGCGCCGCCCGCGAGTGCCGTGGCCTCGCAAGCTCCACCACCCCCGCAGGTCGAGGTTGTGCCTGTTGCCCCCGGCGCTGATTACTATTGGGTGCCAGGGTACTGGTATTGGCGAGCAAACGGATGGGTATGGTGGGGCGGCAGGTGGACGATCCGACCTTGGCACGGCGCGATCTGGGTGCATGGAGGATGGGCCAGAGGCCGCGGCGCGTGGCGCTGGCACGGCGGACACTGGCGGTAATTTTTCCTTTATTTTTACCCGTCACGTTGCGTTCGGGCGGGAAGGACTTCCTTGGAGCACCCTTAACTGGCGGGGATTGGGTGGCGGGCCTCCCCGCAAAGCGTTTCCCACAGCCCGGCAATCACCGGGCTGGCGGCGCACCATTCGATTTTGTCATCACGTGTTCAAACAAAGGACGCAAGCTTCAGCTATCCCGCGCTTTTTTTCGTCGTGAGATCTTTTTTTGACTGGACGCTGATGACACCATTGTTTTCCAAAATGGCGAAATGCACTTCCTCGATACACGCGCAGCCCGCCGTGCGCAGGGCCGCGTTGAGTTCGTGTTGCGTCAATTTCTCGCGCTCCATCACATCGGTAAACAGTTTGCCGTTGTGAATCAATACATCCGGCCGGCCTTCAATCAGCGCTTCCAGTTTCTTGCTCTTGTAAGTGGCCAGTCCGACGAGATAGTTCATCACGACGAGCGCGGCGGCGGAAATCAAACCAGCGAGCACGGAGTTGTCCCCACCGTTCATGGCGTTTTGGACCGAGTTGCTCAACACCAACAACAGGACGAGATCGAACGGCGCGAGTTGCCCGACCTGGCGTTTTCCGCTGAGTCGAAGCAGAAACAGGAGAAAGGCGTAGATGATGACGACCCGCAGGATGAGCTCCCACCATGAAATGGAGAGTTGCCACATGCGGCAACCGTAAGCATTCCGGTGAACTTAACGAGTCGAAAGTTGCCTTTCTTTCAGGCACGGATTCCACTCCATCTCCGGTATTCGCCCGGCAACCCTGCGGTTGGTGAACTGTCCGGCCGCACCGCCGTTCCTTTGGCCCTCCGGTCCGGACCGGACTGACGGAGTGCGGGAAGAACAATTTTTCCGTCCCGGTGTCGCAACGGTGGTGGGCCAACCGCGATCACGAAAACGCATGGCATCATCCACCGGACGGCGTCTCCTCGTCGGACGCAAGCGCACAACTGCTGGCTGATGGTCCTGTTGGGGGAATCCAGCTTCAACGGCGTGCCGCGCGGCCCGGTTGCCCGCCTGAACGCGGACGGCAATGTGGACACGAGTTTCTCCGCCGCCGTGACGGCGGGGGAACGACGATCCACAGCGTGGCGGCACAGCCCGGTGGCAGGGTGGTGGTCGGCGGCATGTTTCCCGGCATCAACGGCGCGGCGCAATTCCCTCGTCCGTTTTTCAAAGCATTCAGGTCGCCTTGACTTGAATCGATGGGGGATCCGGCATTGCAGACCATTGCCACTGTGTGGCGAAGGTGCGGGGAGGATCAGGTTCAACATCCCGACTCCATCCGCCGGGACCGGACATGAATTTCAAACCGAAAGGTTCTTCCATTTCAACCACGCAACTGCTCTACTGCCACATCAATAATGACAGGCATGAGTGCCTCCGATTAACCCGAACGAAATTATGATTTCCATTCTGGCGGGATTCCTGGCCGGGTTGATTCATGTTTTTTCCGGTCCGGACCATCTTACGGCAATCGCTCCCCTGGTTGTGAGGAGCCATCGGCGCGCTTGGATCGCGGGTTTTCGCTGGGGACTGGGCCACGCCGCCGGTGTACTCTTTGTGGGAATACTTTCGCTGCTGCTGCGGGAATTGATGCCCATTGACCTGATTTCGTCGTGGAGCGATCGGCTGGTGGGGGTGCTGCTGATCGGCATCGGCATTTGGTCCTGGCGCAAGGCGTTGCGCACCCGCATCCATGCCCATGAGCATTCGCACGGCGGCGAATCGCATCTGCATTTCCACGTCCACGCGGCTGGCAACGTGCGGGACAACAACCACGAGCAAAAACCGCACGTTCACAGACACGCGGCGTTCGGTATTGGCACACTCCACGGGCTGGCGGGCAGT
>DATNDF010000004.1 GCA_035607015.1 Candidatus Angelobacter sp.
CCGGAGCGGCGCTGGCGAAGGGCCTGTGCATCCAGACGTTTTGGGTTCTCGCGGCGTATGGCGCGGCCCGATTCATCTGGAGCCGCGGCATCCGCAAATACGCCGCGGTCGGAGGATGAGGAGCACCGGGTATGAACCGAACCGAACCACTCCCGCCGGGCGCCGCGCAGCCGGGCTTCCGCCGGTACCTGGGCATTTACTTCGCGCTGTGGAAGAATTCCGTCACGCGCGAGATGAGTTTCAAGGCCAACTTTCTGCTCTGGATCCTGGTTGAATCGCTCTGGTTCGCACTTCAGCTTTCCTTCATGTTCGTCATCTATTCGCACACCGATCACATCGGCACGTGGACAAAATGGCAGGTGGTGATGCTGCTGGGCGGGAGTTACTTCATCCAGCAGGCCTTTCACGCGTTCTTTCTGGTGAACTGCACGAACCTTTCCGAGCTCATCCGCACCGGCAAGCTGGATTTCCTGCTCCTGCTGCCGGTCAACACGCGATTCATCGTGTCGCTCCGGCAGGTGGACCTGGGCGCGTTTGTCAATGCCGCGTCCGCCCTCGCGGTGATGTTTTACGCGGGCAAACAATTGCACCTCTCGCCGAGCCTGGCGCAGATGGCGGGCTTTCTACTGCTCGCGATGGCGGGCATATTGATCCATTACTCGCTCATGTTCCTGCTCGCGAGCACGAGTTTCTGGACCGTGCGCGCCCAGGGCATCGTGTGGGGTTACTACAACCTGTTCAACATCGCGCGCCTGCCGGACGAGGCGTTCCGCGGCTGGTTCAGGGCCGTGTTCACGTTCGCGGTGCCCATGCTGCTGGTGGCGAACGTGCCGGTGAAACTGCTCGTGCAAAAGCTCGGTTCACCTCTGGAAATGGTGTTGTTATTGGGAATGGCCGCGGTTTGCCTGTGGCTTTCCGAAGTCGTCTGGCGGCTTTCCGTCCGGCATTACACGAGCGCCAGTTCGTGAGCCCGGGAGTTCGCGCCGGCTTTCACGTTGCTTTGGACAAAGCCCGATTTTCGCCTTGCTTCTCCACTGCGATTTTCTACGGTGCATTTCGCAACTTCTACCCATGGCATCGTGCGCGCGTGTCGGACCTTTAATGGCGGGCTTGTCCGTCTGTACGGGAATCTTTTTGAGCGCGGGGTTTGTTCGTTCCGCGGATGCCTCCCTGCCGGGCGCCACCAACGTCACCGGCACGCAACCCTCGCCCGCGGTTTTTCCCGGCTTTCAGGAGCAACAGGACGTGGCCCAGCAGGCGATTGAACAGGCGCGGCGTGAGGCGGAGTCATCGGCCAGGCGAAACACGGAGATGCTCGCGCAACGGCTGGCCGAGTTTCGACAGTCGCTGGAGGCGCAGCACCAACGCGAGCTGGAGGTCATGCAGAGCTCCAATCGCACGGCGCTGATGGTCTCCGGCGTCCTCGCCGGAGCCGGCCTGCTCGGAATGTTCTGCCTCGCGTTTTTTCTGATGCGCGCAACGAACCGGCTGACGGAGACCACCCTGAGCGTCCCGTTCGCTCACTCGCTGGGGCCGGGCCACCCGCCCGGCGCGTTGACGGCGGGCGACGCGCATCTCTCCCCCGGCAATCCGGCCGAACTGGCCGGTGCGCGTTTCCTCGGCGCGGTTGAACAACTGGAGAAGCGTCTGCACGAGCTGGAGCATACCGCGCACACCGCTCCCGCCGTCGCGGCCAATCACGCCAATGGGGAGCCGAAGCCCGAAACCACCAAACACACGAGTGAGCCCGAAACGGTCTCAGGCGGCAAAGCGTTGCCGTCCGCGGAAGAAGTCGTCATTTTACCGGAGGCGACGTTGGGTTCGGGCCGCGCATCGCGCGCCGCGCTGCTGCTGGCCAAAGGCGAGGTATTGGTGAGCCTCGACAAGACGGCGGAGGCGCTTGCCTGTTTCGACGAGGCCATCGCGTTGGACCCGGGCCACGCCGAGGCGTTCGTCAAAAAGGGGAATGTCCTGGAGAAATTGCGGCGGACGGAGGAAGCGCTGGAGTGCTATGATCGCGCCATTGAAGCGGACGGTTCGCTAACCACCGCTTACCTCTACAAGGGCGGCGTGTTCAACCGCCTGCAACGGTACGAAGATGCCCTCAAGTGCTATGAGCTGGCGTTGCAGACCGGGCAACAAACGCCCGCTTCATGACTGCACGACCTCTTTTTCGTGCATCCGGGCGGCTTCGAGTGCCTGTTTCATCAGTTGCATCTTGGCGTTGAGCAATTCCCGGTTCGCCTGTTCCTTGGCCGACACCTCTTTTTCCAGTTCAGCGATGCGCCGTTCGTACGCGGCGACACGATTCTGCAACTGCATCTGGATTTTTGCCAGCCGCTGCTCGAGCTCCGCCACCTGCGCGGCTCCGGCATGCTGCACTTTGAGCAGATGCGCGCGCTGCGAGGCCATGCCTCGGAATAACTTGTCCTTCATCAGCCGCGCCAGGTACGGGACCAGGCCGTTTCGCACCACGGCTTGCGCGCGCGCAGCCCGTTGTTCGGCGGCCAGCGCCCGCTGTTCCAGAGATTGAATCCGCGAATTCGTCAGTCCCGTTGCGGAGTTTGGGGCGGGCACTGGAAGGGCGGGGCGAGCGTCGTCTTCGGGAAACCCCGTCTCGTCCGTCAATCGAAGCGAGCCTTTCACGCCCGGGTTGGAGGCCCGAGCAGGAGAGTAAAACCGCTTTCGCCCCGTGAACCACCACAGGACGAAAGCAAACGCCAGTGCGCCAAGCGCCAGCCCGACCAACGGCCACTGTGCCGGCGGGATCACTGCCGGCGGAGCAGTCGGCGCGGAGGCCGGTGAATTGAACTCGAGATCACAGGTCACGGGGAGGTGGCCCGATAAGTCCGAAGCGGTGATTGTCGGAACGCCGGTGAAGCTCGCGCTGCGCGCAAAAACGTAATCAAACGTCGCGTCGGGGTACCTTTCACCGCCGCGGTGGGTAACCCGGTTTTTCAACGGCGCGCCCGCGAACGCGCTCTTGAAGCCGGCTTCATCCAGCAGCCGGAGCGTGTTTTCGCTGACGAATTGCGGTTCATCCGGGCTGGTGTTGAAGCTCCCTCCGATGATCACCGTCGCCGGCTGGTTGGTCATGCGCGCCACGACCGCGGCGGCGTGGCGCACGAGTTGCGCCGCGGCAAGCTCGCGCTTGAGAATATTGATTTGCGTGTCCCGGTCGAAATCGCCGACGGTCGCGTTGTTCTTCAACTGAACTGAGTAAACCGCCACCGCGCCGGCCCCGTGGCGGATGGCGGCGAACGCCATCCCACCCGGCGGCGCGATCAACCCCTCCGGCGCCCATGGTTCGGTCCAGGCGCTGACCACGTGTTTCCGCGTGAGAATGGCGACCTGCGGAACGCTGTGGCCCTTGCCGTCTGCGAAAGTCGAGCAGGTGGCAACTTGATAGCGCGACGGTCCCAGCAGCTCTGCGATCTGTTCGCAGGTCCGGCGGTCCGGTACGTCCTGCAACAGGATCACGTCGGCATTCAGTGACCCAAGGACAGAAACAATGGCGGTCAGACGATTCGTGTCCGCCGACACGCGGGC
>DATNDF010000005.1 GCA_035607015.1 Candidatus Angelobacter sp.
TTCGAGGGGCAGGTACTCAAACACCTCGGCGGCGAGATCATGGGGCAGCAGGCGCAACAGCACAGCCTCATCGTCAGGTTTCAGGTCAACGAAGATCTCGGCGATGTCCGGTGGCGGAAAGTCGCAAAGGATTTCGCGCAATTGGGCAAAATTGCGCTGGCGAATCAGTTCCTTAAGCTCGGGCGCGAGCAGATTGCCAATCATGCGGGGAAATGAAATCGCGGGTGGAGCCAAATGCCAAGCAGCAAATCTACGTGCGCCGGTAAAAAGAAAAGCCGTTCCGCATCACACGGAACGGCATTTATTAGGCCGTGCAGGACGTATCCTGCTCAGGCCTCGAAAGATTTGCCACACCCGCAACTTTGACGAGCGTTCGGGTTCGAAATCTTGAACCCGCCGCCGTTGAGCTCGTCCTTGTAATCAATGACCGCGCCGCGAAGATAATTGGCACTGAAAGGGTCCACCAGGACGGACACACCGTGAAACTCGGCCGAAACATCGTCGCCCCGCCTTTCGTCAAACACCATGCTGTATTGCATACCGGAGCACCCGCCGTTCTCAACGAACACGCGCAACACCTTCCCGGCGGTGTCCTTTTCCTTGCCAAGAAGCGCTCTGACATGCTCGGCCGCGCTCTCAGTCAGGCTGACAACGACATTGGGCTCGGTGGCTGAGTTCATATTCCAACTGACGAAGGCAAATTATCAGATGCGTGATTCGGTGTCAAACGGGCCAAATCAGTTTTTGGGCTTCTCCGCGGACAAGTGAGGTTGCGCCAATTTTTCAAGTTTGAGTTCCCAGGTCTTACGTAATGCGGGCGCCAGTTCGTCAATCAGTCGACGGTACAAATTCGCCGCCACTTCCCACAGTTGTTGGGATTCAGCCAGGCGTGCGGCCTCGTCGGCCGCCTTTTTGACCCAGAACGGGTCGGCAGTTTCGTTCTCGCGGAGATTTTTCCCATCCACGACATACAAATAGTGCCGAAGCGCTTCATTCAGCAGGTTGGTCCGCTCGTTCGACGAGGCGAGGGTCGATTGCATCTCCAGAGCCCGCGCCAGGCCGACTTCGGCGCCACTGCGACATGTCGCGTCCGCCGGCAGGGTCGGGTCAAGCGCGTTCGTATAGGCATTCATCGCGCGATCATAGTCTTTTGCGTCCTGCGTCTGGCCCGCCACTTGCAGGTAACAGTCGCCAATTCTGCCCCATGCCGCCGGCACCAGCGTATTGGTGGGGAACTCGCGGGGTATTTTTCCAAGAATCTCGATGGCTTGTTTGAAGTTCTCAAGGGTGTTTGTCGCTCCCGCCGCCTCGGGATACTGAACATAGGTGTCGGCCAGAGCCAAGTAGGCCGAAGGCAACAGTGAAGAAGGCGTATTCAATTGCGTCAGTTCTTTAATCAAGCGAGTGAAGTAATTTGTGGCGTCCCGGTAACCCTGACGCGCGTAAGCGGCACGGCCAGCCATCATCATCGCGCGAAAGTACAACTCCGTTTTCCGAGGCCAGCCCGGGTTTTGAAAGACCTTTTGGTAGTTTTCATCTGCATTGACATAATTCGTGCCTCCCAACCGGTAATAGTAATCCGCGATCCAGATTTGCGCCTGTGGCGCCAGCGAGTTGGTCGGGAATCGCGCCACGAAATCGGCGAAATACCTCAACGCGCCTCCTTCGTTGCCCGCGAGATAACTGGCCCAAGCACGGTCAAATTCGACTTTCGGCCGTAAAGGGTGTTCGGAGTGTCCCGCCAGCCACTGATCGTAAAGCTCCAGGGCCTTTCCCCAATTCTCCTCCTGTTCGTATGTCCTGGCGATTCCCAGCTCGACCTCTGGGAGCATCGAAGACTGAGGAAACCTGTTCGTGAATCCGGCAAAAAACTCGCGCGCGCGCGCCGGATCACCGAGTCGGTTCAAGGCCTGACCATATAGCAAGGCGCTTCGATCACTCTCATCCCCGTCCGGATAGGCGGACAGAATCCTGGCAACGGCCTGATCCGCGCTTGGCAGGTTCCCAAGTTGGATGCTCGCGCGCACAATTTGATAAAGCGCCAGCCCGGCCAGCTCCGCTTGAACCCTGGGCATGTCGGCGTGATTGGTTGCGACCAGCCAGTAATTCGTCAGCGCGCCGGCGTAATCCGCGAGGCCAAACTGGCAATCGGCCCATTTGATGCGCGCGACGGCCTGTTCCTGCGAGGGCGGCAACTGTTCGACAGCGGCGCGAAAGGCAGTCCCGCTCGCCGCAAGTTTATTCGTGTCAGCGCGGATGAAGCCATCCTCCCACAGACACCAGCCGCGGTCCAGTTGCGCCCGGGCGACAAATTGTTTGTTCGTGTTGGCGATGATCTGATCAAACTGGGACTTTGCCTGCAGTAACAGGTTTGTCGCGCCCGGTCGCGCAGCCTCCGGTCGCTCGAAATATTCTTTGAGCCGCAGTTCACCCAGTGTCAGTCGCAGCAAATCCAAAAGCGGGTCCGCGGGATTGCTGGCGACGTACTTTTCGAGCCGGGTTCCCGCCTCGCCGATTTTATTCTGCGCCAGTGTCAGTTTGACAATTTGCTGCAATGCCTCCCGGCGGCGCGCCATCGGTGCATTTGTGCTCAGATTGATCTCGTAAGCCCGGATCGCAGATTCGGGCTCATTCTTTTGTTCCAGGATTTCGCCCTGCAGAACCGCCGCGTCGGCTACCAGATTCGAAGTGGTGGCGTTGGTGGCCGCAGACAACTCCCCGAGCAGATTCGTCGTGGTCTGGAGCGCCGCGTCGAGTTGTCCGCCGGAGAATTTCAGGCGCGCCAGCAGGTACAACCGCTGCCGGTTCAGTTCCGCGGGCACCTGACGGTCCGCCAGTCGGCCCAACGCATCTTCACCTTCCCGATATTTCTTCAGGCCAAGGTAGGCCTGGGCCAGAAGCAGTTGGCCGCGGATGGCCACTTCTTCATTCATCCGCTTCTGTGCCGCCTGTTGGAACGCGCCGCCCGGCTGACTTAGCAATTCCGCCGTTTTTTGGAGGTCGCCCAGTTTGAACCGGGCGTAGGCCTCCCCCAAACTCGCCTCCAGCCGCCGGGGCGAGTCGCCGAAATCATTCAGCATCCCGGCAAAGGCGGCGGCGGCACCGGCATAATCGCCCTTCTGAAACAGACATTCCGGAATCCAGTAACGGTATTGATCCGCGAGTCTGCCGGCGTTCGCCAGCCGCTCGCGCAGCAGAGCCAGGGCATCGTCGAACCTCTTCAGCTGATAACGACACTCGGCCTGCAACAGCACTGCTTCGGGGATTTTCTCCGAATCCGGGTGGTTTTTGATGAAATCCGCGAACTCCTTTTCTGCCAGCGCGTACGACCCGCCGCGAAACATGTTGGCCGCAACCTCATAAGCGCGCCCCTCGGCTGCACCCGCTGCCCGCAGAGCGGCGAGCGGCCCGAGGAGCAACGTCATCAGGAGGAAAACCCACCCCCGGCAACCGAAGAGGCGGTGGGTCCGTGGAGCAAAGGTGTTCACGCAGAGGCGCATCATGCGGGCGTGCGCGAAAGGATGCGACGCAAAAATTGTCCAGTATGGCTTTCGTCGCACCGTGCCAATTCTTCAGGAGGTCCTTCCGCAACGATGCGTCCGCCGCCTGCCCCGCCCTCGGGCCCCAAATCAATGATCCAATCGGCGGTTTTTACGACGTCAAGATTGTGCTCGATGATCAGCAAGGTGTTGCCTGAGGCACGAAGTTTGAAGAGCACTTCGAGCAGTTTTGCCACGTCGTGAAAATGCAGACCGGTCGTGGGCTCGTCGAGGATGTACAGCGTATGCCCCGTGGCTTTCCGGCTCAATTCAGCTGCGAGCTTGATGCGCTGGGCCTCACCGCCGCTGAGCGTCGTCGCCTGTTGCCCCAGCCGGAGGTACCCCAAACCGACCTCGGAAAGCGTGAGGCACGGCTCATGCACCTGCGGAACCGCTCGAGAAAAATCAACGGCTTCGTCCACGGTCATGGAAAGCACGTCCGCAATGTTCATCCCTTTGAAAGTGATCTCCAGTGTCTCGCGATTGTAACGCCTGCCATTGCAAGTCTCGCACGTCACATAGACCGGCGGCAGGAAATGCATCTCAATCCTGATGAGTCCGTCACCCTGGCATTTTTCGCACCGGCCACCCCTGACGTTGAAACTGAAACGACCCGCCTCGTAGCCCCGGATTTTTGCGGCGGGCAGTTTTGCGAACAAATTGCGGATCGCATTGAACATTCCGGTGTAGGTCGCGGGGTTGCTGCGTGGCGTCCGCCCGATCGGCGACTGATCGATCACGATGACTTTGTCCAGATTCTCGATCCCCCTGATCTCGCGGTGCGTACCCGGACGTTCCTTCGACCCATATAGCCGGCGAAACAAAGCCCGGCGCAGAATGTCGTCGACCAAGGTGCTTTTGCCGGAGCCGCTCACGCCCGTCACACAGGTCAATGCCCCGAGCGGAAACCGCGCATCGATATTCTTCAAGTTGTTTTCGCTGGCGCCAAGAACCTCCAGCCACCCTCGGTCAGCGGACGGCCGGATGCGCTTCTTTGGAACCGGGATGGACAGTTCACCCCGAAGGTAGCGGGCGGTCAGCGAGCGCTCATGCGCGAGCACTTCCGGCAGCGTCCCGGCCACAACCGCCTCTCCGCCGTGAACGCCGGCGCCCGGCCCCAGATCAATGATGCAGTCCGCGTGGCGGATTGTTTCCTCATCGTGTTCGACGACAAGCACTGAATTGCCGAGGTCGCGCAGCCCTTCCAGCGTCTTCAAAAGCTTTTCGTTGTCGCGCTGATGCAGCCCGATGCTGGGCTCGTCGAGGATATAAAGCACTCCCACGAGTCCGGCTCCGATCTGCGTCGCCAGGCGGATGCGCTGCGCTTCCCCGCCGCTCAGAGTGCCGCTCTCGCGATCCAGCGTCAGATAACCCAGACCGACATTTCGCATGAAGCCGAGCCGCGAGCGGATTTCCTTTATGACCTCGTCGCCGATTTTATGCTGAAAATCGGTCAATTGCAGGCCATCAAAAAATTCGACCGCCTGGTCTATTGAGAGCGCGCATACGTCCATGATCGACAGGCCCGGGATTGTCTTTGTGTCCGACCGTGTTGCGTGGAACCGCGCCGACGACGCTTCTCCACCCAAAGTGATCGCAAGTATCTCCGGCTTGAGCCTCCGTCCGCGACACGCGTCGCAAGGTTGAGGACTCATAAAATGCTTCAACCGATTCCGTGTAAATTCGCTTTCACTCTCCTGATAGAGCCGTTCGAGATTTGGGATCACGCCCTCGAATGGACGCGTGACCTTGCTCATTTTGCCGGACCGCCAGAAATGAAACGTTACGTCTGTGGAACCGGATCCGCGCAAAAGGACGCTCGTGAACTCCCCGGGCAACGATTTGTAGGGCGCGTCCATGCTCTGTCCGTAATGCTGAGCCACCGCGCGCAACATGCTTTTGTAATAGACGATCATCCGTTTGCCGCCGCGGCGCCAGGGCAGGACGGCGCCCTGATCAAGTGATTTCTCCGGATCGGGGACGATCAGACCCTCGTCGAACACCATCTTTTGCCCTAGACCGTGGCAGACCGGACATGCTCCCATCGGTGAATTGAAGGAAAAATGTTTGGCAGTTGGCCTGTCAAAACTCAACCCGGTGGCGGGACTGTATAAACGGTTGGAGTGGGCAGTTTCGACCCACGGCCCGGTTTGGGCCTCCGCAGACTGGTGCAGCACAATCAGTCGCCCTCCACCCCACTTCAACGCGGTCTCCACCGAGTCACCCAGGCGCGTGCGAATACGATCATCAATGATCAACCGGTCCACCACAACTTCGATCGCGTGTTTTGCCTTCGGGTCGAGCTGCACGCGCACATTGGCCGCCAGTTCAACCATCTGTCCATCCACCCGCGCACGGACGAACCCCTCGCGCGCGAGCCGTTCAATCACGTCGCGGAATTCCCCCTTTTGCCGGTTTACCACGGGCGCGAGCAGCATGACGCGCGTTTTCAATGGCAGGGCCAGGATTTGATCGACAATGTCGCTGGCCGTCTGGTGCGTGATCGGCTCGCCGCTTCGAGGACAATGCGGCTGCCCGGCGTTTGCAAATAGAAGGCGCAGGTAATCGTAAATCTCCGTCGCGGTTGCGATGGTTGAACGCGGATTCGAACCGGATGTGCGCTGTTCGATGGCGATGGCCGGCGACAGTCCTTCGATGTAATCCACCTCCGGTTTCTGCAGTTGGTCCAAGAACTGTCGCGCGTACGCGGAAAGAGATTCCACGTACTTCCGCTGCCCTTCCGCAAAGATCGTGTCGAACGCAAGCGATGATTTCCCCGATCCGCTGAGCCCGGTGATCACCACCAGTTGATCGCGGGGAATGTCGAGGGTGAGGTTCTTGAGATTGTGCTCTCGCGCGCCACCGATCCTGATGAATTCCTTACTCATGGAACCGAAACACTTCCACCAGATAATCCGGACAGTTTAAGGGGGCGCCGACGGGAAGGAAAGCAGGTTGTCTGGCGGCTCCGTGCGGGTTCCGGCGCCGGGTTTTATGCGTCCGACGATGCGGGGTAGCTCAGGGCAGCAGGATGAGTTGATAAAACCGCAGGCCACCCAGGCCGCCGGTCTGCGATCCGTCGTCGGTGAAGGTAAAACTGCCGTTGGTAGAAGTTATGAGATTGGTGAAGGTCATCCAAACGGGCGGCAGGTTGGTGGCGTATTGCACGTTGAACCGATCAGCGACCGGCGCCGTCCAGTTCAAAACAAAACCTCCCGGGGTCATCGTCAGACTCGAGAAATTGATCAGTGGCCCCGCGGCTCCCGCGCCCTGGACAACCCGCAGGAAAAGCTGCGGCCCGCTGATTGGCACACAGTAAGTGGTGGTCGTATTCGTCGCGGTAATCGTCGGCGATATCACGGTCCATGTCAGATCGGTCAAATTGGTCTTCGCCTCGACATGATAGTCCTGTCCGACAACGGAATTCCAGCTCAGGCAGAGATCGCCATTGGTGATGACCAACTGCGGGTTGATGACGATGTTGGTTGGCAGACCGTTTGTCGAGAACGTGGCAAGGATGGTGAAGTTCAGATCATTGGTCGATTGATTGATGGCCGCCAGGAACCAGTCGCCGTTGAGATTCGCCGGGAAAAAGTTCGTATCCACAAGAATCTGGGCTGGGCTGTTGCTCGAACCCGAAACGCCAAACAGGTAGTTGCTCGGATCGGGCAGGAAAAACTGGTCCACAAGAAGATCCGCGGGATTGTCGAGATTGTATAGCCAGAATGCGACCGCCGCGTTGGTCTGGGTGATCGTAAACCGGAAAAAGTTCGTCAGCTGTGAGCCCGCCGCGATGGTAAAATTGACCGGCACGTCATTGGTCAGCGGAATGATGTTGAGGCCCGGATTGGCATTCGTGGACTCATTGACGCAGATCGAATAGGTCACCGCGTTCGTATCAACATTGTAAACACCAAGGTACCAAACGACCGGCTGCAGCCTGACCGGAGACGACTGGCTATCAATCAGAATCTGCTCGGCGTTTGTGCCGGGGTTGTCGCTCAGATAATCAAACTCGCCCGCGAGCGGCCGAGGCAGCGGATCCGGCACCGTCAACGCCTTGCGCACGACCAGACCCACGTCGCCGTTTTGTGGCGTGACATCGAAGGAAACAGACGTGGCGCTCGGAGACACGGTAAACTGGAAGTAATCCAGCGCGTTGGTGACCGGGATGGTATTCGTGTAGCAAACACCGTTTGTCAGGGTGATGACCGAGATCGGAGTGGTGTCGATCTGGTCGAACGCGACACTGAGTGTGAACGTGTTGGTCTGGCCCGGATTCGCGTTGGCCACACCGAGGTAATAGCGCTGACCGGGCAGGAGCTGCGGAGTGCCATTCGTGAAGAGAGTCAGAAGAGGCTGCGATCCGGGAGGCACGTAGGGGTACTGGTAATCCCCGGGGTTCGTTCCAGTCGGCAGGGCATCCTGATTGAACAGCAGCACGAGGTTTCCGCTGCCGTCCAGTATGTTGGTCGCCATGGTGGCCCGGCGCGGCACGTCCACAATGAAATACTTGATTCCATCCCCGCTCACGATGTCACCCGCGACGGTGTTCGTCAGCGGCACGCAATTCGTGTCGTAGAGGGACACCACGTTGGTAAAGGGTTCGCAGTTGGTCAGCAGAATCGCGGGAGCGTTCGTGTTCGAGAAAACAAAATCCAGCTTCCAACTCAGCAGGAACGGCGGAGTCGCGGGTGTGAACGCGCCGACGCGGTCGTCCGAAACCTCCAGCGTCCAGTTGCCGAACGCGTTCTCGCCGATAAACGGCTTCAGTGTTTCCTCGGGGAGAAAGTACGCTTCATGTCCGGCATTGATTGCGGTCACCTGCACCGCGTCAAGCAACACGCCGTTCGTCGTAAAGGAACGGAATTCCAGCGAAGTCACCGGGGTATCAGCCTGCAGAGTCATCG
>DATNDF010000006.1 GCA_035607015.1 Candidatus Angelobacter sp.
CGCCATAGATCCTCAAATGCGCCGGATCGTAGTGTGTCGGGAATCCATTCAGAAACACGCCCATGGCAAACAGGACCACGCCTCTCCACAGCACGTGCTTAAAAAGGGTTAACCGCGAGTCGCCTCGTTGCAGGCGCGAGCTGAACGAGAACGCCATTGCCACGCCGACGATGAATACGAAGAACGGAAACACCAGGTCGGTAGGCGTCCAGCCGTTCCACTCCGAGTGGCGTAGCGGCGCGTAGACCGAGGCCCAATTGCCCGGATCATTCACCAGGATCATGCCCGCAATGGTCAATCCGCGGAACAGATCGAGAGACATCAGGCGGGTGGAAGCAGGAGCTGTGGCCGATACACCGGTTTCGACGACCTTGGGAGAGGTAACAACAGGGGACATTGAACCGCTTGGACCTCAGCGGCGGATTCTAACACTTTGCCTCAAAGAGCGACCTCAGCTCTGACACGCCTTGCTCGTAGCCCGTTCGTGCCAAAACGGAAAACTCCTCGTTACTAAGGTTACGTTTAGATTTACACCAAAGCGTACCAAAATAGCCGAAGTGGTCTAACTATGAAAAAGCTGCGTTTCGTGGTTTCTCTGACGACGCACGACAACGATTTCCAAATGGAACAGGCTGCCGCCGCGCAAGATGCAGCCAACCGCCTTGGCGTAGACATCGAAATCATATACGCCGATAACGACGCCATCCAACAGAGCCAACAACTCCTCCACGTGATTCAGTCGAACTCCGCTCTGCCCGATGGCATCATCTTCGAACCCACGGGAGGCACTGCCTTTCCCCTCGTCGCCAAAGCTGCCGCCGCTGCTGGTATCGGCTGGGTGGTGATGAACCGCGACGTCGAATATCTCTCCGAACTCCGCCGCAGCTACAAGGCCCCTCTCTTTTCGGTTACGTCGGACCACGAGGAAATAGGCCGCATTCAGGGCCGCCAGGTAACCGCAATGCTGCCCAATGGTGGCAGCGTTCTATTGATCCAAGGACCAGCCGAGTCCATGGCGTCGAAACACCGTACGTCCGGGCTCTATGACACCAAGCCCATCGGCGTGCAGATCAAAGTCCTGAAATCCAACTGGACTGAAGCCGGAGCCTACAAGATCGTCAGCTCGTGGCTGAAGCTTTCAACCTCGATGCAAACACCGCTCGACCTGGTCGTCTCACAGAATGACGCCATGGCAATTGGAGCGCGGAAAGCCTTCCAGGAAATTGGCGACGCCACGGCGCGCGGAAGGTTTGCTCACTTGCCATATCTGGGGATTGATGGCGTCCGCAGTACTGGGCAATCCTGGCTGAAGCGCGGCCTGCTGAACGCCACGGTTGTGGTCCCGCCGAACACCGACCTTGCAATCCAAATGCTTGCCCACGCGGTGCAAACGGGGACCATGCCACCAGAAAAGACTCTGACTACACCGCGCTCGCTCCCCACCATTGAGGAATTGGCGAAACACCCCGTGCAGGCATCGAAAAGCCAGGCCGCTGGAGTCTAACTATTGGTTTGAACCATCACCCCATGCCGAGACTGCTATAGTCTCGGCATGCCCATCCTGATCGAGCAGCCCAAGCGCATTGAAGCCGCCGGAAACAAGCCCAAGCTCATTGACGAATACATCGGCCGCGTAAATAGCCGGACCGCAGCCGTCAGCGTCGCTCACATGCGCAGCCCCGAGGGCTGGACCGAGCCCGGCCAGGAGCCCGAGTTCGATGAATTCACGATCGTCCTGAAGGGCATGCTGCGGGTCCAACACAAGAATGGCGCTCTCGATGTCCGCGCCGGGCAGGCCGTCGTCGCTAACCGCGGCGAATGGATCCAATACTCGACGCCGGAGCCCGGAGGCGCCGAATACATCGCAGTCTGTCTCCCTGCGTTTTCTCCCGACACGGTACATCGCGACTCGTAACCCGGTGGTTCCATAGCCCAATGATCCAAAAATCTTCCTAACCATTTGCGCTGCTTTCCGTCTAACCTGCGTCGGAGGCGAATATGACAAAACACAAACTTGCCACCTGGTCGGGCGTGATTCTCGGAACGCTGCTGGCACTGACCATCAACGTTACCCTGGCCCACGCATCGGACAGCGACTGGGTGAAAGAGGAGTTCCACCAGACCTATCCGCTGACCGCAAATGGCCGTATCGAGGTATCGAACATTAATGGCGCAGTCCACATCGCCGTCTGGGACCAAAACCAGGTGAAGGTCGATGCGGTCAAACGCGCTGAAGACGAGGAAGGCCTGAAGGAAACCGAAATCCGCGTTAACCCTCGTTCCGACTCGATCTCCATTGAAACCAAGTATCACCAGGATGACAACGGCTGGCGCAACCACCACGGCGCGACGGTGGAGTACACGATCACCGTCCCCCGCAAAGCTAGCCTGGATGAAATCAAGTTGATCAATGGGCCTCTCGATGTAACCGGAGTGCTGGGCAGAGTCCACGCGTCCTGCATCAACGGCAAACTCATGGCCCATGGATTGGCGAGTGATGTAGAGCTCTCAACCGTGAACGGTCCCATGGACATCAGCTTCCAACAGCTCTCCGCCGGCGATTTGCACTTGCAGTCCGTTAACGGTCCTGTCCGCCTCACGCTTCCTTCTGACGCGAAGGTGAGCATTGAGGCAAACACGGTGCACGGGCGCATTAGCAACGACTTCGGTCTCCACGTGAGCGACCATCGCATCGTTGGGCACGACATGCATGGCCAGCTCGGTGGCGGCGGCGCACACATTCAACTCAACAACGTGAATGGCTCGATCGAGATTTTTCACGCCAACGATGGGCACGCGATGAGCCCTGCCACCAGCGAAAGCGGCGACGATAGCGAGATTTGACGACCCGGTAGCCTTCCCCAACGCTCGAACGCGCCGGCAAGCGCTGCGGTAATCTAATTAGGTGAACACCGCTGCCGGCGCAATGCGTTCTCTTTTCCTCGACGGCCCAGCCGGAAGGCTTGAGGCCATTCTGAATCTCGGCGCCGACAATCCTACTCACGCCGCAGTTGTGTGCCATCCTCATCCGGTTTATGGCGGCACCTTGCACAACAAGGTTGTCTTTCACGCGATGAAGGCCCTGAATAGTTTTGGTTTTCCCGTGCTCCGCTTCAATTTTCGCGGAACCGGACTCAGCCAGGGCGAGCACGACTACGGACAAGGTGAAACTGACGACGTTCGTACCGCTCTCGATTGGCTCGATCGCGAGTTCCGCCGGCCGCTGATCTTCGCCGGATTTTCTTTTGGTGCCGCCGTTGGATTGCAGGCCGCCTGCCAGGACAACCGCGTCGTCGCTGCCATTGGCCTCGGTGTTCCGGTTCAGCCCGTTGAGGAACGCACCTACGATCTGTCTTGTCTGCGCGACTGCAGCAAACCGAAACTCTTCGTTAGCGGCAGCCGCGACCAGTTTGGTCCGCGGCCGAAGCTCGAGGCTCTGGTAAATTCTCTTGCTGAACCCAAGAAGTTGGTGGTCATCGACAGTGCCGACCATTTCTTCGAAGGCCGCCTTCGCGAAATGCGCGACGCAATTGAAACCTGGGTTCGGGAGAATGGACTGGCACCTCGCCCGTGATGAAACCGATCGTGCTCCACATCTTTGAACACGCATTGCGCGAAACCACCGTCAGCGCTGCCTTCGCGCGCCACATGTCCTGCGACCGCGGCGTGCTGCGCATCCGCGAGGACCTCTACGACCTGAATTCCTACACCCGCGTTTTCGTGATTTCACTCGGCAAGGCCGCCCACTCCATGCTGCAGGCCCTTCACGAGCAAACCGGTGAACGCTTCGAAGGCATTGTCGCAAGCCCGGTCCAGCCGGAGTTTCAGGTTCGCGGATTCCGCTATTTCCACGGCGGACACCCATTCCCGAACTCCGAGTCCATTGCCGCCGCCGAGGCAATGCTGAAATCCGCGGGCACTTTGAATGACTCCTGCCTAGCACTTTTCCTCATCAGTGGCGGCGGATCTGCTGCGGCCGAGAAGCCCATCGACGACGAGATCTCGCTCGACGACCTTGCCGCAACCTATCGCGCACTCGTGAATTGCGGCGCTCCCATCGGCGAGATCAATGCGATCCGCAAGCACCTTTCTGCGATCAAAGGAGGACGCCTCGCTCAGGCCGCCTACCCCGCCCAGCAGGTTTCGATCTTCGTGTCCGACGTTCCGGAGGCTACGCCTGACGCGCTGGCCTCCGGTCCCACTATGCCGGACTCGACTTCCGTTCTCGATTGCTACCGGATCGCCGCGAAGTACGCTCTGTTGGCGCAATTGCCTGCTTCCGTGCGCGAGCTCTGCGAGCGACATGCGCTCGATGAGACCGCAAAGTCCGACGATCCTGCATTCATCCGTGCCCGCTGGTGGACCCTGCTTTCGAACGACGCGATGCTGCAGGCCGCAAAAACCGAAGCCGAACGCCAGGGATTCGCCGTCGAAATCGACAACTCCTGCGATGACTGGGACTACGCCCGCGCCGCCGATTATCTGCTCGCCCGCCTTCGCGAGCTGCGCAAAAAGAACGAGCGTGTTTGCCTGCTTAGCGGCGGAGAGGTCACAGTACGTGTCTCGAACGGCGGCACGGGCGGGCGTAATCAGCAGTTCGCGCTCTACTGCGCCGAGAAAATCTCTGGCGAGAACGTTTGCGTTTTAAGCGCAGGTTCCGACGGCATTGACGGCAACAGTCCCGCCGCGGGCGCGATCGTGGACGGCACAACGGTGGAACGCTCCCGCAGTCAACAACTCGATCCGAACCTGCACCTGCAGAACTTCAACGCCTATCCGTTTTTTGAGAAGCTCGGCGACGCCATCGTGACCGGTCCCACGGGCAACAACCTTCGCGACATACGAATCCTGCTGGCGTATTAGTTCGCTCTTGCCATTAAACCTAAACACAAAGCTCTTAACCGCAGAGATCGCAGAGGGTGGGCTGAGGACGCAGAGATCACGCCGAGTACAGAAGCTCTATGTAGCGGAGCGTGCTTTCAAGGTTTCACAACTCCAAAGATCCTGGCGGGCATTTGAAAATCGTTTGGTTTTCTCGGCGTTCTCTGCGAGCAGTTCTCTGCGCTCTCGGCGGTTAAAGTTTTGTTTTTTCTTCGCGTCATTTGCGGCAAAAGATTTGGGTTGTGTTCGAATTCTTGGCCGACGGTCGCGGTTACAATTTTTCGCCACGCTTTCGACCGCGACGAATGCCAGTTCTCAAAGAAGCCTCGAAGCCACCCTATTCCTCTGTGTGCCCTCTGTGAATCCCTGTGTTCTCTGTGGTGAAAGGTTTGTCTTTCTTTGCGGTTGAAGGTCTGGCAGTTTCTCGTGAGCTGTCTTGAAGTCGGTTGTACAGTTTTCTCGGCGTCCTCTGCGCGCATCCTCAGCGGTCTCTGCGGTTAAATGTTTGGTTTTTCTTGGCGTGCTTTGCGATCTTTGCGGTTAAAATCTTGATTTTCTTTGCGTTCTTGGCGGTTTGAGCGGTTTGCGTTGCCCGAATCAGAACAGTTTGGTCACGCCTTCCGGCAAAACCAGCACGCGATCGCTCACGCCGGCGGCTGCCGCTTCCTGTTCCAGCAATTGCAGTGGTTCTTCCAGCGGTTCATGGGAGAGCCGGAAAGTCCCATAGTGCATGGGAACCATCCACCGCGAATTCAAATCGAGGAACGCCCGTGTCGCATCTGCCGGGCTGGTGTGCACATTGCGGAACGATGGCGGATTGTAGGCTCCGATCGGAAGCAGCGCGACCTGCGGCGCTAACCGAGTCCCAATCTCCCGGAACCCCGCAAAATACGCCGTGTCGCCGGCGTGATAGACCGAGTGCTTCCCGCCGCGCAACACATACCCTCCGTAGCCCCGGTGCGCGTCACGAAGAATGCGCGCGCCCCAATGGCGTGATGGCACATGCGTAATATTCAGATCACGGTGCCGAAAGGTGCTCCACCAGTTCAGTTCCACAACGTCGCGAAACCCCAGGTCGGACACGAGATCAAACACGTGTTCCGGGACCACCGCCGTGGGCGCCGATCCTCGAAACCGTTTCGTGTGCTGCACAATCGCTCGCAGCGACGGCCGGTGCAAGTGATCAAAATGCGCGTGTGTGATCAGGACGAGATCGATTGCCGGCAGGTCGGGAATGCGCACTCCCGGCTTCCGCAGCCGTTTCAGGACGAACAGCCACCGCGCGAAGTTGGGGTCAACAACCACGTTCTCCCCGCCAATCTGTAGGAAGAAGCTGGCATGCCCAATGAACGTCACGCCCATCTGGCCATTTGAGACAAGCACCGGCTTGTGCGATTCACCCGTTCGCGGTGTGATCGCCGAATGCCGAACCAGTTTCCCGAATTGCCGGGCGCGCTTGCGCAGCGCAGGATTCTTAAGCGCGTTTTTCAGCATGGGACGCCTGGGTTCCGGGACGCCGGCGCCTGGCCGGCACGGCCCTGTAATGTTTGCTCATCAGTAAATCCCAGCCTCATTTAGCTGCCACATGCCTACATCATCATTTTACCAATCCACAGCCTCAGCTTGACCCACCCCTGCTCCTCATTTCTAATTCCCTTGTTCTTTTCTTAACAGGAGCTTCTTAGATGCGAGTTGCATTTGTGGGTTTGGGAATTATGGGGCGCCCGATGGCGTCCAATCTTGTCAAAGCCGGACACGAGGTTTCTGTGTGGAACCGCAGCGCGGGCAAAGAGGTCGAAGGTGCGCGCTTGGCGTCCAGTCCAGCCGACGCCGCCCAGGGCGCGGAAGTCGTCTGGATCTGCGTCTCCGATACCGCGGCCGTCGAGCAGGTTTTGTTCGGCCCCAACGGTATTGACCAGTCGCTCACCGAAGGCATGATCATAGCCGACTCGAGCACCATTTCCCCGAGCGCCACTCGTAAGTTTGCCGAGCGCGTCGCGCAAAAAGGTGTGCAGTATGTGGACTCGCCCGTCACCGGATCAAAAGTTGGCGCGGAAGCCGGTACGCTGCTGTTTATCGTCGGCGGCGACGAAGCCACCATCGAAAGACTGAAGCCGCTCTATGCCGCCATGGGCAAAAAGATCTTCCGCATGGGCGATGTCAGCAAAGGCCA
>DATNDF010000007.1 GCA_035607015.1 Candidatus Angelobacter sp.
CTTTGACGCCGAGAACCCCTTCCAGTGCCGGGCCGTTGATGGCGTTTTCCGTCGGGGCCGGCCCCCCGAACGTCGTCGCCGGGCGCGGATTTTGCGCACGAATTTCCCGGACCTTTTGCATGGCCCTGGCGACTCCGACGGCCAGTTTCTCCGCGCTTCCCTCGCCGCCGATATGCATGAAATAAACCTTCGGTTCATCGAAGAAGAAATGATTGTGCAGCGCGGTGACGCTCAATCCGTTGTCCAGCGCGGTGCTCATCACCGGGTTCACCTCGTCTTGAAAGAGCACCAGGTCACCCATGACCATCGCTTCGGCGCCCTTGCCTGGGGCGAACGCGGCCCAAGAGGTCAATCCCATGAAGGGCGGCGCGGGCCACCCATCGACGGCTACCTTCACGTCGGTGCGCGGGGCGCTCACTTTGAAGACACCCTCGGCCTTGTTGAAGGTGCCCTTCAGTCCGGTCCACCGTTCGATGCTCGCGGTGTCCAGCCCGGCGCCGGCGGCCGTGCCTCCGCCGGCCGCCAACGCGAACGCCAGTCTGAGAAGCAGGAACGGCAGAGGGACGAAAAGGACGGATTTTGTTTTCATAAAGCCCATCGATATTGTTGTTGAAACACCTATTACTGGACTGTATTCGTGTCAACAATTTATGGCAAACCGTTCCTGGCTGCTCCTGCTCTACGGCCTGCCTACCCGGCATTCCGCCGAGCGGGTGAGCCTGTGGCGACGGCTGAAGAAATTTGGCGCCTTGCAGCTCAAGACCTCCGCCTACGTCCTCCCCGACGAACCGGTCCATTTCGAACGCTTTCAGTGGCTGGCCAAACAAGTCCGGGACGGCGGCGGCGAAGCCACCCTGATCCGAGTCTCGGAGATCGAGGGCCTGGCCTGCGAGGACGTTCAACGGATGTTCAACGACGCCCGCGCGGAGGACTACCGCAACCTGATGAAGTCGCTGACGCGGTTTGTCGAGAAAAACCGGAAACGCCGGGAGGACTCCTTTCGGGGTGAGTTGGACCGGTTCACGAGTCGCTTCAATGAAATTCGGGGGATCGACTATTTCGACAGTCCGGCGGCTCACGACGCGGAGATGCTGCTGCAGCGCGCCGAGGGATTGGGCCGGCCGCGGGCGGCGACGGCAGCGCCGCTGGACCGAAAACGATTTGTGGGTCGCGCCTGGCTCACGCGGCCGCGGCCGGAAATCGACCGGGTGGGATCGGCCTGGTTGATTCGCAAGTTCATCGATCCCGAGGCGCGTTTCCTGTTCTCTGCGAGACCGCCCGGCCGGTCGGACCCGATTCCCTACGACGTATCCGACGTCGAGTTCAGCCACCAGGGGGAGGATTGCACCTACGAAACCATGCTCAAGCGATTCGACATTCGCGACCGTGCGGCGCGGCAGATCGGCGAGATGATCCACGACGCGGACCTCGAGGACGGCCGGTTCCGGCGTTACGAATGCATCGGCCTGGACCGCGTGTTCAAGGGTTGGGCAAGGTTGGGGTTGAGCGACGAGCAAATCCTGGCAAAAGGGTTCGAGTGTTTCGACGCCCTTTACGCATCCCTGCAATCGCGCTGAGCCGGGTCGAAGCGGTTCGGGCTCCGCATGCGGCCGGTCCCCTCACCGCCTCGATTGAAGTTTGGGCGGACGCCGATAGTGAACGGATTTTAATCTGGCGTTTAGGGTTTTTTAATCAAGCTTTGTTGTCCTTACACCGTCCGATTTTGCGTTATGCGAATACTCGTGGTTGAAGACGAAAAGAAAGTGGCGGACATGGTTGCGCGTGGCCTGAAGGCCGAGCGCTTTGCCGTGGACGTTGCGGACGACGGGCTGAACGGCTGGGACATGGCCGGGGCGTATGACTACGACCTCGTCATTCTTGATCTCATGCTGCCCGGGCTGAACGGCACTGAACTCCTCCGCCGCATCCGGCGCAACAACCAGCAGGTGCCCATTCTCGTGCTGACCGCGCGCGATGCCACGGCGGAGAAGGTCCAGAACTTCGAGGCCGGCGCGGACGACTACCTCACCAAGCCGTTTGCGTTTGCCGAATTGCTTGTCCGCATCAAGTCCTTGTTGCGCCGCGGCCCGGTCAACCGTTCGAGTGTGCTGCGCGTGGCAGACCTGGAAGTGGATCGCCTGTCACAGCAGGTCAAACGCGCTGGCAAACGGATCGAATTGACGGCCAAAGAATACGCGTTGCTCGAGTACCTTGCCACGAATCCCGGCCGCGTGTTCTCGCGCACGATGATCATCGAACACGTCTGGGACCAGAGCTTCGAGGGGTTCACGAACATTGTGGATGTTTACGTCCGTCATCTGCGAAGCAAGGTGGACGACCCCTTTCCTGAGAAGCTGCTTCGCACGGTGCGGGGTGTTGGTTATTGCATCGCGGACCGTGCGGAGGCGTGAATGAACACCCGCTCGATCCGATTCCGTCTGATCGCCTGGTATGCCGGACTGCTCACGGGGGTTTTCGTTGTGCTGGGTGGGTTGATGTTTTTCGGGCTGAAGCATTTTCTTGAAGCCAGTTTGCGCGAGACTCAGATGCGCCGCGCCCGTCAGATCGGCGAGTCCCTCCTTTCGAATATCAAAAGGACCGGCGAACCGTACGTGGTGAACGAAGTCAAGGACCGCTATGAGCCTGAAATCAATGACCGCTTCATCCGCATCAGCCGCGGTGACGGCAGCGTGCTTTATGTCTCCGGGCCGCCCCGGGACCAGAGTTTTGATCCCGCCGGCCTGCCGACACTCGCGGCGTTCCCGAAAAACGAGTCGGCGCGCAAACAGAAACTGCCCGACGATAAAATGCTCTTGATCGTGGCGGCGAATGTCCAGGCCGCGGCTGGACAGCGTTATTTGGTGGAGGTCGGCGCGCCAATGACGGCCATCCAATCGATGCTGGATCATCTGGTGTTGCTGCTGGCGTTCGGGTTGCCCATCGTCGTCGGTGTCACCGTTGGCGGCGGCTACCTGCTCGTCGGTCGCGCGCTTGCGCCGGTCGATCAAATCGCGCGCAAGGCGGAGCAGATCACCCAGCACAACCTGAGCGAGCGGCTGCCGGTCACGCGCACGGGAGATGAATTGGAGCGGCTTTCAATTTCGTTGAATCACATGATCACCCGGCTCGAAGACGCTTTTCAAAATTCAAAGCGATTTGTCGCCGACGCTTCGCACGAGCTGCGCACACCGCTCACGGTCTTGCGCGGGGAGCTGGAGGGAGTTGTTCATCAGGACGCGCGGTTGACGCCGGAGTTGCGCGAGACCCTCGGCAGCCTGCTCGAAGAGGTCGAGCGCCTCTCGAAAATCGTCGAACGGCTGTTCGCACTGTCACGCCTCGACGCCGGGGAGGCCCAGTCCGAGTGGGTGCAGTTTGACCTCGCGAAGCTCGCCGCCACTACAACCGATCAAATGGGACTGCTGGCAGAGGACAAACACCTTTCCATTTCCTGCGTCGCCGGCCAGCGGGTGACGGTGGAGGGTGATCGTTCGCGGCTCAAGCAGGTTGTCGTCAACCTCCTCGACAACGCGATCAAATACACGCCGGCGGGCGGCGCGGTCAACCTCCGGGTCGCCGCGGTCAATGGACACGCGGTGCTCGAGGTGACCGACAACGGGATGGGCATTCCCGCGGACGCGCTGGCGCACGTGTTCGACCGGTTCTTCCGCGTGGACAAGGCGCGATCGCGCGATCTGGGCGGCGCCGGGCTCGGTCTTTCCATCGTGAAGTCGATTTGCACCGCGCATGGCGCGGAGGTGGAAGTGGAAAGTGCTCCCGGCAGTGGCAGCCGGTTTCGTGTCATCATGCCACTGGCGGACGGCAAGGTCTCAAAACAGAACAACGGCTATGAAAAATAAATTCCTCGAACTCATTCGAAGAATTTCGGCGGGATGGAATCCCCCTCCGTCCGGCGGCAAATTCTACTGGCGCCTGTCGGTCCCCGCCGCTGCGATCGTGGCGGTCGTCACGGCGCTCGCGTTGCGGCCCTCGCAAACGACCGCCACGGTGGGCAATGAAGCGCTTCAGGTCCTCCCGGTTCCGGTCGCGAAAGTGGACCGCGAAGAGCTTTACAAGGAACTGACCGTTCAAGCGGAATTCCGACCGTTTCAGGAAATTGACCTGCACGCGAAAGTCGCCGGCTTCCTGCAACAGATCAACGTGGACATCGGGGACCGTGTTAAAGAGGGCGATCTGCTGGCGACGCTTGAGATTCCGGAACTCGAAGATGACCTGACCCACGCTCGCGCCGTCGAAAAGCGGAGCGAGGATGAAGTCACGCGGGCCGAGGCCGCGCATGAGGAAACGCACCTTGCCTACACGCGGCTGGCTGCCGTGCAAAAGGCCCGACCCAATCTCGTGGCACAGCAGGATCTCGACGCGGCGCAGGCCAGAGATCGTGCGTCAGAGTCGGCGTTGGACGCCGCACGGGAGCAGGTGCAGATCGCGAAGTCGGATGTCGAGAAGCTGCAAACGATGCTCAAGTATTCCCGCATCACGGCACCGTTTTCAGGCGTGATCACGCGTCGGTACGCCGACCGCGGGGCGCTGATCCAGGCGGGTACGGCCGGAGGACAGACATTGCCGCTGGTGCGACTGTCGGAAAACGACCGCCTGCGGCTCGTGTTCCCGATCTCCGTCCCGTTTGTGAAGAACATCAATGTGGGCGACCCCGTTGAAATCAGGGATGATTCTCTCGGCCGTACGCTCCAGGGCATCATTTCGCGGTTCACACGCAAAGTGGATACGGATACGCGCTCGATGGAGACGGAAGTGGACCTTCCGAATCCCGATCTCAAGCTCGTTCCCGGCATGTACGTCTCCGTGAAACTCAAGGTGGACCGGCGGCCGAACGCGCTGGCTGTTCCGGTCGAAGCGATTTCGGGCGGCAAAACTCCGACCGTGTACCTGATCAACCGGAAGGATGAAATCGAGGAGCGCCCGGTGACGCTCGGCATTGAAACACCGACGAAAGTCGAAGTGATGGACGGTTTGCACGAGAATGATCTGGTGATGATTGGCAGCCACACGCAGGTCAAGCCGGGCCAGAAGGTAGAACCGAAGTTTATCGAGCCATTGACCGCGCAATGAACGCCCCCCTCACTCTCGATCAATTGGAAGCGATCCGCCGGCTGGATGCCTGCACACTGGCCAACGCCATTGAAACCTTCCACGAGCGGCTGCGGAACGAAGGATTTGTGGATCACAACATCCGCTGCTTGTTCCCGCGTCTGCAGCCGATGGTCGGTTATGCCGCGACCGTCAAAATCCGCGGCTCCGCGCCCCCGACAGCGGGTGGCGCGTATCCAGATCGAACCGACTGGTGGGATTACATCGCTTCACTGCCGACGCCACGCGTGGTCGTGGTGCAGGACGTGGCGACGCGGCCCGGTCTCGGTTCGCTGGTGGGCGCGGTTCACATGAATATCCTTCGCGCGCTGCGATGCGTCGGCGTCGTCACGAATGGTTCCGTGCGTGACATTCCGGCGGCGGAGAACGCCGGGTTCCATTTCTTCGCCGGCAGCGTTTCGGTTTCGCACGCCTACGTCCACATCGTTGCGATGGGCGAACCCGTGAAAATCGGCGGGCTGAAGATTC
This sequence comes from Candidatus Angelobacter sp., assembly GCA_035607015.1. NCBI lineage: Bacteria > Pseudomonadati > Acidobacteriota > Terriglobia > Candidatus Angelobacter > Candidatus Angelobacter sp. Next base: position 5,596 of record DATNDF010000007.1, read on the forward strand.
AATCCGGCGACTTGTTGCACGGCGACTTGCACGGCGTTCAATCCATTCCATTGGACATTGCGGGCCGCGTTCCAGCAGTGGCGGCGAGAATCGCCGCAAAGGAGCAGTCGCTGATCGCGTTGTGCCGCTCGCCCGGATTCTCGCTGGAAAAATTGCGCGCCGCTGTCTCCAACGGGCGGTCTTGACCGCTGCTTCCGTCATGTCTCGTTTTGCCATCCGCTATCCGTATCTGATCATCGTCATCTGCCTGATCACCTGTGTGGTGGGCGTCACCAGCCTGGTACGCATGCCGGTGGACCTTTTTCCTCCGATCAAGATTCCGGTGGTCGTGGTCGCCACTTTTTTTTCGGGCATGCCACCCGAACAAATCGAGAACGACATCACCGGGCGATTCGAACGGTTTTTCACGCTGGGAGCGGGCATTGACCACATCGAATCCCGTTCCCTGCCGGGCGTCAGTCTCATCAAGGTTTATTTTCAACCTGGCGTGAATCCCGATTCAGCGGTGACCACCATCGCCAACCTGGCCATGGCGAACCTGCGCCGTTTGCCGCCGGGCACGCTGCCGCCGGTGGTGTTGAAGTTCGATGCGTCGAGTTTACCGGTTTGCCTAATCACGTTGAAAGGAGAGGGGCTCAAAGAAGCGCAGCTTCGCGATCTCGGCCAGTACAACGTGCGCAATCAGGTCGCCAATGTGCCGGGCGCTTCGGTGCCGCAACCGTTCGGCGGTCGCTATCGGCAGATCATGGTCTATGTGGACCCGCTCAAGCTCGAAGCGCATCAACTGAGTGTCATGGACGTGGTGCGTTCCGTGAACGAGGCAAACCTCATCCTGCCCGCGGGCGACGTGAGAACCGGGCCGTTCGATTACAACCTCTACGCCAACAGCCAGCTCAATGACATCAACGACATCAAACGCCTGCCCTTGAAAACCGTCGGCGACACGTCCGTGCTCGTGGCGGATGTGGGTGACGCCCGGGACGCTTCGCAAATCCAGTACAACGTCGTGCGTGTGGACGGTCAACCGTCGGTGTACCTGCCGGTGCTGAAACAGGGCGGGGACGCGAACACGATTTCCGTCGTGAGCGGAATCAGAAGTGCCGTCTCCCACCTGCTCGATGTGCCGGGGCGGCTGATCACCAAGGTTGTGTTCGATCAATCGGTCTTCGTCAAGAATGCCATCGAGAATCTTGTCCACGAGGGCGCCATCGGACTGATTCTGACGGGCGCGATGATCCTGATCTTTCTCGGCAGCATGCGGGCGACGGTGGCGGTGTTTCTTTCCATTCCGCTCTCGGCTCTGGCGGCGTTCATCGCGCTTTCCGCGGGCAACAACACGGTGAACGCGATGGTGCTGGGCGGCTTGGCGCTGGCTTTTTCCCGTTTGATTGACAACTCGGTCGTCGTGCTGGAAAACATTTTCCGCCATCTGGAGCTGGGCGAAACGCCCGCTGTTGCAGCGGAACGCGGTGGCCGGGAGGTCGCGCTGCCGGTGCTGGCGGCGACGCTGACGACGGTGGTCGTTTTTTTTCCGGTGACATTTCTGTACGGCGTGAGCCGGTTTCTTTTCACGGCGCTGGCGCTGTCGGTGGTTTTCTCCCTGTTCGCTTCTTACTTCGTGGCCATGACGGTGGTGCCGCTGTTCTGCGCGAATTTCATCAAGGGCCATCATCCGCATGAAAAGGACGAAACCACGCGCGCGAAATCATGGGGCCAGCGATTCAACGGCTGGTTCAATCGCAAGTTCACCCGCATGTTGAACGGCTACGATCGCGCGGTGAATGTTGCGCTGCTTCGTCCCGCGGCCACAGTGATCGGCATCAGCGGGATTTTCGTTCTCAGTCTCGGACTTTATCCGCTGACGGGCGTGGCCTATTTTCCGCGCACAGACCCGGGACAGTTTGTCATCAATCTCAAAGCTCCAACCGGCACGCGCCTGGAGATCACCCAGCAGCTCGTGGAAAAAGTGGAAAACATCGTCCATGAAATTGTGCCGGCGGAGGATCTGAAAATCCTCGTCGCCAACGTCGGAGTGACACCCGGCTTCTCATCCATCTACACGCCGAACTCCGGCCAGCACACGGCGTTCGTGCAGATCGGGCTGCAGGATGTACGCCATGCCAGCAGCTTCGCGTACATGGATCGCGTCCGGCAACAGCTGCAAAAGCAGTTGCCGGAGGTCAATTCATATTTCCAGACCGGCGGATTGGTGGACGCGATTTTGAATCTCGGCATGCCCGCACCCATGGACATTCAGGTCAGCGGCACGGACATCGAGCAGGCGCATCAGACGGCCGTGGAAATTGCGCGCAAAGTTCACGCGCTCCCGGGTGTGAGCGATGTGCTCGTGCCGCAGGACATAGATTTCCCGGCATTGAAAGTGAACATTGACCGCAACCGCGCCAGCGAACTGGGTCTGAAGGAACGCGAAGTGGTCGGCAACGTCATCACCGCTTTGACTTCCGACATGATGATCGCTCCCAGTTATTGGGTGGATCCGAAAAGCGGAAACGACTACATGCTGACGGTCCAGTATGCGGAAAACTACGTGAAGGATTTGTCCGACCTCGGAGCGATCCCGTTGCGCGCGTCCGGTGCCGCGCATGGCACCCGGCTCGATGCGGTCAGCACCATCCGCCATTTTCACGCGCCGACTGAAGTGGACCATTACCAGCTCCGCCGGGTGATCGACGTTTACGTCGCGCCGACAGGCGAAGACCTTGGCAAGGTGCTGGCGGGCGTGAACCGGATCATCGGCGGGACGCAATTGCCGAAAAACGTCCGCGTCACCGTGCGCGGCTCGGTGCAAGGCATGAACGCCTCGTTCAAGAGTTTCGGCCTGGGTCTGATCCTGTCGGTGGTGCTGGTGTATTTGATCCTCGTTGCGCAATTCCAATCTTTCGTTGATCCACTTCTGATTTTGCTGGCGGTGCCGACAGGTTTGGCCGGCGTGCTGGAGATGCTTTATTTCACCGGGACAACGCTCAACGTGATGTCGCTGATGGGCGTGGTGATGATGGTCGGCATCGTCGTGTCGAACAGCATTCTGATCGTCGAATTCACCCACCGCCTGCGGGAGGAAGGCAGGCCGTTGCGCGAAGCGGTCGCGCTGGCGTGCCGCGTACGGCTGCGGCCGGTATTGATGACGTCGCTCGCGACGTTGATCGGTTTGATTCCCATGGCGATGAAGCTCGGCACCGGCAGCGAGGCTTACGCGCCGCTGGCGCGCGCCATCATCGGCGGTTTGGCGGTATCCGTGGTGCTCACGGTCTTTATCGTGCCCGCAGCGTACCTGCTGGCTTACCGCAAAACTGAAAGGACACCTCTCGCTGCGGCATGACGAACCGCATGGAACCAAACCGCAACAGCGTCCGATTTTTATGCCCAAGTTTGCGATCCGCTATCCGTATTTGATTGTGGTGTTGTGTCTCATCACCTGCGTGGTGGGCGTGACCAGTCTCGTGCAGCTTCCAGTGGATTTATTTCCCGCCATCCGCATCCCGGTGGTCGTCGTGGCCACGTTTTATTCCGGGATGCCGCCTGAACAGATTGAAAACGACATCACCGGACGCTTCGAACGGTTCTTCACTTTGGGCAGCGGCATTGACCACATCGAGTCGCGGTCGCTGCCCGGCGTCAGTTTGATCAAGGTTTATTTTCAACCGGGCACGGACCCGGATTCGGCTGTCACGACGATCGCGAATCTCGCGTCGGCCAATCTGCGCCGGCTGCCGCCTGGTACGCTGCCGCCGGTCGTTTTGAAGTTTGACGCGTCGAGCCTGCCCGTGTGCCTGATCACCCTCAAGGGCCGGGACATGAATGAGGCTCAGTTGCGCGACTTCGGCCAGTACACGGTGCGCAATCAGGTGGCCAACGTCCCCGGCGCATCCGTGCCGCAGCCCTTCGGCGGGCGTTACCGGCAAATTATGGTCTATGTGGACCCGCTCAAACTCCAGGCGCACCAGTTGAGCGTGATGGACGTGGTGCGTTCAGTAAACGATTCCAATTTGATTCTGCCCGCCGGCGACGTGCGCATCGGTCCGTTCGACTACAATCTTTATGCGAACAGCCAGCTTGAAAACATCGATGAGATAAACCGTCTGCCGCTGAAAACCGTCGGGAATGCCTCCGTGCTGGTGGCCGACGTCGGCCAGGCCAAAGACGCATCGCAAATTCAATACAACATAGTGCGCGTGGACGGCCAGCCGTCCGTGTATCTCCCGGTGCTGAAACAGGGCGGCAGCACGATCTCGGTGGTCAAAGGGATCAAGGACGCCGTAAGTCACCTCCTTGACGTGCCGAAAGAACTCGTGACGAAAGTCGTTTTCGACCAGTCCATCTTCGTTAAGAACGCGATCAAGAATCTATGTCTGGTCGGTGCGGTTGGTTTGATTCTCACCGCCGGCATGATCCTGATGTTCTTTGGCAAACTCCGCGCGACAATGGCGGTGCTGCTGTCCATTCCGTTGTCCGTACTCGCTGCGTTCATTGCGCTGTCGGCCAGTGGAAATACAGTCAACGCGATGATTCTGGGAGGACTGGCGTTGGCGTTTCCACGGCTGATCAACAACTCCGTGGTCGTGCTCGAGAATATTTTCCGGCATCTCGAAATGGGCGAACCGCCGGAAGTGGCCGCGGAAAAAGGCGGCAACGAGGTGGCATTGCCGGTGCTCGCGGCCACGCTCGCAACCGCTGTGGTGTTCTTCCCGGTGACCTTTTTGTACGGTGTCAGCAAATTCCTTTTCAGCGCGCTGGCGGTGGCCGTGGTCCTGTCGTTGGCCGCTTCCTACCTGATCGCGATGACAGTGGTGCCGCTCTTTTGCGCGAAGTATCTGAAGTTCGAGCGGCAGTCAAAGCCGGACGTGTCGCCGAAGAAACCTTCCTTCGCGGGACGGTTTCAAGCCTGGTTCAATGGCCTCTTTGGACGATTCCTCCAGCAATACGGACGGATGCTGGACCGCGCGCTGGCCCGTCCGCTGCGGACGGTGCTCGGGCTTATGGCCTTGTGCGTACTCGGTTTTGCCGTGTATCCGCTGGTGGGTGTTTCCTACTTTCCCAAAACCGATCCCGGCCAGTTTCTTATCAATCTCAAAGCGCCGTCGGGCACACGGCTGGAGCAGACCGCGAAGCTCGTTCAAAGAGTGGAAGACATCATCCGCCGCGAGGTGCCGGCGGACGAACTCGATGTGACCGTCGCGAACATCGGCGTCACGCCGGGGTTCTCCTCGATCTACACGAGCAACTCTGCGCAACACACCGCGATGGTGCAGACCAGTTTGAAGACCGGCCACCGGATCAGCAGCTACGATTACATGGAACGGGTGCGCCGGCGGATTCGCGCGGAGCTGCCACAAGTAAGTGTCTATCTTCAATCGGGCGGACTCGTTGACGCCATCATTAATCTCGGCTTCCCCGCGCCCATTGACATCCAGGTGAACGGTTCGAATCTGGAGAAGGCTCACCAGCTCGCGCAGGACATCGAGCGCAAGGTGCGCGCGTTGCCGGGCGTGAGCGACGTGCTCGTGCCGCAGGACATTGATTACCCGGCGTTGCAACTCAGTGTGGACCGGATTCATGCCGCTGAGCTCGGGCTGACTTCGAAAGAAGTTGTTCAGAACGTGATTACCGCGCTGACCTCCGACCAGATGATCGCTCCGAGTTACTGGGTGGACCCAAAATCGGGAAACGATTATCTGCTCACGGTTCAATATCCCGAAAGCACGATCAAGGACTTCACGGACCTGATGGCCATCCCGCTGCGCGGACAGAGGCATCTCCACACCACGAGGCTCGACAACGTGAGCGGGCTACGCCACATCAGCTCGCCGACGGAAGTGGACCATTACCAATTGCGCCGCGTAATGGATGTTTACGTCTCACCCTCCGGCGAGAGCCTGGGAAATCTGGCACGCTCGGTCGAGAAGATCATCGCCGGCACGAAAGTTCCCGATGGCCTGCACGTCACCCTGCGCGGCGTTGTGCAGGGAATGCGGAGTTCGTTTCGCACCTTCGAACTGGGTCTGATTCTGGCCGTGGTCCTGGTCTATCTCATTTTGCTGGCGCAATTCAAATCGTTCATTGATCCGCTGCTGATCTTGCTGGCTGTGCCCGCCGGACTCGTGGGCGTGCTGCTCGCACTTTTCTTCACGCACACAACATTGAATGTGATGTCGTTGATGGGCGTGGTGATGGTCGTCGGCATCGTCGCCTCGAACAGCATTCTTATCCTTGAATTCATGCAGCGTTTGCGCGCCGAGGGTATGCCCGTGGACCAGGCGGTTCGCGAGGCGTGCCGCGTACGGATGCGCCCGGTTTTGATCACTTCGCTGGCAACGTTCGTCGGCTTGCTGCCCATGGCGGCGAAATTCGGCACTGGCAGCGAAGCCTACGCGCCGCTGGCGCTGGCGATCATCGGCGGGCTGCTGACTTCGGTTGTATTGACGGTATTCATCGTGCCAGCAGCCTATCTGCTGGTGTATCGCCGGCGGACGGCGCAGGCGGGAGCTCTGGCCGACGACAAAGCGACACGGTGCTAAAGGCAAAACCATGCGATGCTTATTTTGTGTGCTGATGATATGGCAACTGGCTTCGGGCGGCGGATCCAGTCTGGCAGAAACCAACGTCCCGGGGACACTCACACTGGCGAACGCACGGGCGGTGGCAGTTCGGAATCACCCGAAAATTTCGGAGGCTCAACTGCGCGCGCTGGCGGCGCAACAGATGGTGACCGAAACGCGTTCGGCATTTTTCCCCACCGCGTCGTTGAACGTCACCGCGGTGGGATCCGGCAGCGATAACACGCGCATCGCGGCCGGCGGCTTGAACAACCCCACCGTGTTTGATCGCAACGCCGAGGGATTGATTGTCAACCAGCTCATCACAGATTTCGGGCGCACCGCGAATCTGTCCGCGAGTTACAAATTCCGGGCGCGCGCCGAAGATCAGAACGCGGAAGCCGCCCGCGAGCTTCTGTTGCTGCAGGTGGCCATTGGCTATTTCAACACCCTGCAGTCGCAGGCGGTCCTGGGGGTCGCCCAGCAAACGGTGAACACGCGCCAGTTGCTGCTGGATCAGGTCAGCACTCTGGCGTCGAACAAATTGAAGTCTGAACTGGATGTCAGCTTCGCCCGGGTCGCGCTCGAAGAGGGCAATCTGCTGCTGGCCAGGTCACGGAACGATTTGAAAGCCGCCCTGGCCGCGCTTTCGACGTTGCTCGGCTTTCGCGAGCAACAGGAGTTTCAACTCGTGGAGGAGCCATTGCCGACGGAATACCCGACGAACATTTCGGAACTGATCGTAACTGCGCTCAGCAGACGGCCTGACCTGCTCCGGTTCCGCGATGAACGCGACGCGGCGGCAAAGCTCGCCCAGGCCGAAAAGAAACTCGATTATCCGACGATTGCCGCAATTGGCGTGGCTGGTGTTTCGCCGATCCACGATGACCGGTTGAAGGACGATTACGCGGCTGCCGGAGTCAACCTGAGCCTGCCGCTCTTCAACGGGAATCTTTTTTCAGCCAGAAAGAAGGAGGCGGCCCTGCGCGCAAAGGCGACGGTGGAGAATCTGCGCGACGCGGAGAACAACGTGACCCGCGACGTCCGGGTGGCGTGGCTGAACCTCAACAATGCCGTCGAGCGGCTCAAGATAACTGAAGCGCTCGTCGAAAACGCCGGGAAGGCGTTTGATCTGGCCCAGGCTCGCTACAAGGTCGGCAGCAGCTCAATTGTGGAATTGAGCCAGGCGCAGTTGAACCTGACGGGAGCGCAAATCGCCAGCACCGCGGCCCGTTACGACGTTCAAATCCAGCAGGCCAATCTGGACTACCAGATCGGCGGCGTCGCCAGCGAGGCAAGGCGCAAAGGAATCCATTGAATCGGCGGGGCAAACCGTGAAACAGAGACGCTCCTGACCGGAATGAATGCCCGTGCTGCAATCCACATTGAAGCCCCGGGCGTCTGAAATCCGGACCATGAACAGATTCATCCACATTATTGCTGCGGCCCTGTTGATCGAGACCGGCGGCTGCGGCGCACGGAAAGGGTTCGTCATCCGCGATTCTGTCTGGCCGGATAAACCCTTGGCCGGGTCCTTGGGCAATGAAGGCTGTCTGATCGTTTATTCCGGGCGAGAGATTCTTGATCCGACGAAAAGCAGGCACCCGGTTCATACGTGCTACGCGATATTCTCCGACGACGGCAAGGTGTTTCGGCGCGTTACGAATCAGAGCGGTTCCTTCTTCGAGGAGCCGGTCGGCGTTTCGTTACCGGCGGGGGCCTATAAAGTCGAGGCACGGGCCACGAACTGCGGCGAGGTCGCAATCCCGGTTGTGATTCAGGCGGGCAAGTTGACGACGCTCTATCTGGACGGGGAGACCGAACCATTGAACAGCGCGACGTCTTCCAACCAATGGGTGACGCTGCCCAATGGACAGATCGTTGGCGCCAAAGCCCCTGGCCCGTCGCAGGCAGCTCCGCCCTGAGATTCGCACCCTTGAACAGCGGAGCTTGAACAAGGTCAGACGGTCTTCGGCTTCTCTTCCAAAACACATCACCTCTTCCGCAGGGGGCTTGACGAGTCGGCGCGAACCGTCATTGGCGCCGACGGGACCGGCGGCCGAGCAGAAGCACGCCGGAATAAACTGCCAGAATGGTCTCGGAGTGCAGCAGTCCGCGTCAGTCTGATAAAGCGGGCGCTTGTCGCGGAATCTGTTTCTCAATCAACAGGGCCCACACGACGGCATTTGAACCCTGTCGGTTGTCACTCAATTGTAACAATCCCGCCCTTGGTTCGTCACGCATGACCTCTAGTTTCCGGCCGAACCAACTCAAATCAAATGAAGAACCCAAAAAACAAGTGGACGGCGGTCGGGGCGCTCGCCTCGGCTGCGTTTTGCGCCAATGCCGTCGGGCAATCGTCTGATGCTCTCCTGGACAAGCTCGTCCAGAAGGGAATCCTGAGCGCGCAGGAGGCCAAAGACCTTCGTGAAGACGCGCAAAAGGACTTTGACAGGAATTACCGGAAGGAAACGAAAATGCCGGAGTGGGTCAACGCCCTCAAGTTCAGCGGTGATTTCCGCGGGCGGTTCGAACAAAACAACGCGGAGAACGAGGCTTACATTGACCGCAATCGTTTTCGTTACCGGGTCCGCCTCGGTGCGACCGCCTCGTTAATTGACAACTTCGAGATTGGGTTGCGCGTTGCTTCGGGCAATCCACAGACAAATCCTGGTGGCACGCTGGTCGGCGGTCAGCCCATTACTGCAAACACGGACATGAACTCACTCGAGTCCCGGAAATTCCTCTGGGTCGATGCCGCTTACGCGAAATGGACCCCCATCAAAAACAACGATTGGACAGTGACCGGGATCATCGGAAAGATGGATAATCCGTTCTCGCTGTCGAACATGATCTGGGATTACGACATAGACCCGGAGGGCGGTGCGCTCCAGGTCGCATACAATGTCAACAACCAGCACACATTGAAAGCGAATGGGGCGTTCTTCGTGCTGGATGAAATCAACCAGACGCCCACCGGAGCAGGACTCACTGGTGTCGGCGCAAGTCATGACCCCTACGTTTACGGGGTGCAGGCTTTGTGGGAAGCCAGGTGGAGTCCCCAATTGGAAACTTCTCTCGGAGTGGCGGTCTTCGACATCGCCGGCCGCGACGCCTTGAGCGCCAGAATACAACCGTTTTACAACTCTGGAAACACGCGCGATGGAAACGGGTTTTTGGCGTACAATTTCAATCCAATCATCGGGACGGCTTCCGCCACTTACAAGCTCGACAGTTTCCCATGCTATGCCGGTCAGTTCCCGCTGAAAGTCACGGGTGAATACATGAAAAACCCGGGCGCACCCTCCAACAATGTCGGTTACCGCGCGGGGGTCACCATCGGCAAGGCTGGAAGGAAGCACACCTGGGAAATCAACTACCGCTACCAGCGTCTGGAAGCGGACGCGTGGTTTGACGCGCTGGTGGACGACGACAACGGAGCCTTCTACGCGACCGGCAGCCCGCAGCTCGTTGGCACGGGAAAGGCCAATGGATGGTTCGGAGGCACGAACGTAAGGGGGCATCTTGCGCAAGCGACGTATTCGTTCACCGATTATCTTAACTTCACCTTCACGTATTACTTGAATGATCTGATCATCGGGAATCCGCCGACTGCCGGGGTGCCTGATCAGAGATCGAAAGCCGGCCATTTTATGGCCGACCTCATGTGGAGATTCTGAAATGCCTCAAGGGACGAACCGTGAAAGCGGTGCCTTCAAATTCACCTGAATGACACCCATCCGTAATACAGCGACAACAACGGTCTCCTTCCTCAAACTATGAAATTCAAAGCTAGAACAAAGGCCATCGTCGGAAGCGGCCTGCTGCTGAGCGCAGTTACGAGCGCATCCGCGCAAATGCTCATCAACGGCGCGGGCGCCACGTTCCCCTATCCGATCTATTCAAAATGGTTCGATGAATATGCGAAAGTCGATCCATCCGTGCGCTTCAATTATCAATCCATTGGTTCGGGCGGTGGGCAGAAACAAATCCTTGCCCAGACCGTGGATTTTGGAGCTTCGGACGGCCCGATGAGCGACGAAAATCTGGCCGCTGCACCCGGCAGGATTTTGCACATTCCCACTGTGGCGGGAGCCGACGTTCTGACATACAACCTGCCGGGCAGTCCAACATTGAAAGTGGACGGCCCGACCATCGCAGACATGTTCATGGGAAAAATCACGAAATGGAATGACAGGCGGCTCGCTGGCTTGAATCCCGAAATCAAACTGCCCGACACTGATATCATAGTCATCCACCGTTCAGACGGTAGTGGCACAACCTACATCTGGGTGGATTACCTCAGCAGTGTCAGCAAGGAGTGGGAGACCAAGGTCGGGCGGGGCACCTCGGTCAAATGGCCCGTGGGGCTGGGCGGCAAAGGCAACGAAGGCGTCGCTGGACAAATCAAACAACTGCCCGGCGCGGTTGGCTACGTGGAATTGGTCTATGCCAAACAAAACAAACTTCCGTACGCCGAGGTAAAGAACGCCGCCGGCAAATACGTGACGCCTTCGTTGGACTCCGTTACTGAAGCGCTCGCCACCGCGAAAATTCCGGACGACTTCCGTTTTTCGATGGTGAACCCGCCGGGCGAACGGGCTTATCCGATTGCCGGTGCGACCTGGCTGCTGATTTACGAGCACCAAAAGGACGCGGCCAAGGGAAGGAAGCTCGTCGAGTTCCTGAACTGGGCCGTGGCAAGCGGAGAAGGCATGGCTGCATCCCTCGATTACGCGCCGCTGCCGGAAAACGTGCAAAAGCGCGTGTCGGAACGCATCAAGACAATAAAATACTGAAATCCATTTCCGCTCCAGCCGGGGTGTGGGGCGTTGGGGACGAAGAGCGCCGAAAGTTCCTCCCGCTCTTCGTCCTTGAATTTGCGGCACGAGAGAAACCAATGAATGCGGTCCCTGTTGCAACGCGCCCGTCGCCGGCTTCGATGGAATTGCTGGCTCACCGAGGCTTTGGTGATCGGATTTTCAAGTGGCTTACATTGGCGATGGCGCTGTCGGTGTTTGTCTTGATTGTTCTCATTGGCTTTGAACTCTG
>DATNDF010000008.1 GCA_035607015.1 Candidatus Angelobacter sp.
GGTGGCCTTGATGGAGACCGGCCGCTGACCCATCAACAAACCACGCACGATTTCCACCGTGGTGGCGATGCGGTGCACCTGCGTGTTCTTAATGGCGGCCTCACGCGCCTCGTAAAACCCCTCGGCTTTCTTGCGGCAGGCATCCATCTCCGCGCGAATCCCGTCAACTTTTTGAGCGACCGACTGAAACTCCTGATCCGCCTGCTTCTCTTCCGCCCCCAACTGCGTCTCCAGGGACGCCTGGGCTGCCAACAATTCTTCGCGTTTGCGATCCGTTTCCTCGCGCTTGGTGCTGGAGCGACGGTCAAATTCATCGCGCAACCTGTGGGCATCGGCGTCCACCTGGGCAACACGCTCACGTCGCTTGTTATTGACGGCGAGTAATTCGGCTTCCTTGGCCTTGATTTGATCGTCGATCTCCGCGATCTCCACGGGTTTGAGGATCGTGTTGGTCTCGCGCACGGGTGGAACACCGGGATCAACGGGTTCCTTCATGAACTTGCGCTTCAGAAAATTGGCCGCCGCGTAAGCCGCCTTGTCCTTTTCATAGGCCGCCTTCCGGTTGGAGTAATCGGCCATCTTCGCCTTGTAGGCATTGTCAATGCGAGCCTCCTCGGCGTTCCATTTGGTGGCCCGGCCCAACTCGGTTTCGCGGCGGGCGCGCAGATCGGTAATGGCCTTGGTGAGCTGCGCCGTGTCGGCATCAAACTGCTTGATGATGGTGGCCTGGCGTGCTTCAACCTCGGACAACTCTTTCTTCTGATAATCGGTCAGGGAAATGGCGTCCTGGCGCGACTCGCCATTGAGCTTGAGCGATTCCTCCAGATCGGCCTTGGCCTTGGCCTTCTTCGCGGCCAACTCCGCGAGTTTGCTCTGTCGGTCGGATTTCTTTCCCTCAATGGCGATCAACTCTCCATTGAGGTGGGCAATCTTGATTTCCTCCGCGGAAGCCTGTTCGAGCATCTGGCTCGCCGGGGCCAGGGCAACGCCCATCTCATAAACCGCCATGTCCTTGACCAATTGGAAGGTCAGCAAACAAATCAAAGGCAACCCCACCATCAGCATCACGCCCTTTTGCCAGCCACGACGCGAGGCGGTCCAGATGGCCAGCGGCAGCTTCAGCAACTCAACCGCCAGGATCGTCGCGCCGATCGGGCCAATACCAAAAAAGGTGACTCCCATGCCCTTGGGCAGGCAGACCACCTGTTGATATTTCCAGCCCGTTGACAGGATGACGAATTCCGTCACGGTCGCCATGACGAGCAGGGGCAGAGTCAGGTAGGAAATGCGCTTGCTCTTCAACCTCTGCCACGGGGAAAATCCCCTGTCCCCCGCGCCCGCGGAATCAGGAGAGCCTTGCGAATTTGTCGAGTTGGTGTTTTTCATAAATGGACCTTGTAAAATCTGTACATCAACAGCGGAGCAAAGGTAGATTGTAGCTTTCCATCATCTGACCGTTTAGCTTTGCGTGGTCGAGTGTTGGATCATGAAACCACCAGCAATTTGTCCTTTGGTGCCCCTGTCGTTGCATGTAACGTGGTGTCGCATTGCACTGTCAGCGAGTTCTGTTTTTACCCGGCCTGCCGGCCGTCGTAAAATCCATCGTGTGCCTGCGCTGCGCCCTAAAACTTAACAATGAGATTATTCAACCGGCGGATCTCCGATGTCGGTGGCGCCAATCGCGGCTTCGATCTTGCGCTGCCATTCATCGCGCGGCGACAAATGCATCTTGCATGCCAGCACACCGATTCTCTGGTAAGCCTGCCTGCGAGCTCCATCTGCCGCGACGCGTTGAGCATCGGAGGACGCGAGCAAAGACCTGTGAAATTAGAGCCGTTCTGCGCACGGCAAACTGCTGGAATACACAAAGGCAAAATAACTTTAGAGATTTTGCGGACCGAATTGTGGGCAGTGCGGGCACTAAAAACTGGACAGCAAACGCTTTCGTGAAGGCGGCCTGCTGCGCCGATCTAATGGCTTTCGAAATGGTGGAGCCCGGACGGCGCTTGCCTGTCGTCCACCCTTTCGTTACTCTTCGCTTCGGTGTGCGCCCGTAGCTCAGTTGGATAGAGCATCTGCCTTCTAAGCAGATGGTCCCGCGTTCGAATCGCGGCGGGCGCGCCATGTCATCGGCGAATTGCAACGGCCGGTTTACGATTCTCCCCAAATGCTGAAACTTGAAGACCTCGCCGGGTTGCTCGAGAAAAACAGCGCCACGGCGGCAGCGCGCGTCAGGGAGTTTTCCATCGCGGGAAAGCAATTCGCGTTCAATTCCAGACCGTCGATCATGGGCGTGATCAACCTTTCGCCCGATTCGTGGTATCGCGAAAGCGTTTGCCTCACGGCGGATGCGGCGATTCGCCGCGCGAAGGTGTTGCACGAACTGGGCGCCGACATCGTGGACGTTGGCGCGGAATCAACGCTGGCTCAAGCCGCACGCGCCGATGACGTGTCGCAAAACGCCCGGCTGCTTCCGGTGATCAAATCCCTGCGCGGCGCAAACATTCCCGTGTCCGTCGAAACGTACCAACCCGCGGTGGCACGCTCCTGTCTTGAAGCCGGCGCCAACGTGTTGAACTTTACCGGCGCCGACCGGACCGACGAAATGTATCAGATGATCGCCGCGCATGACGCGGCGGTAATCATTTGTTACGTGCAGGGAAAAAACGTGCGCGAAGTAAGTGATTTCGATTTCAGCGCCGATCCCATCGCCATGATGTATGAGTATTTCGCCCGTCAGATCCAAATTGCGGCGAAGAGGGGTGTGGAGAGGATCTTCATCGACCCCGGTCTTGGGTTTTATTATCGCAATCTGCAGGACAGCGCTGTGCGCGTGCGGCATCAGATGACTGTATTCCTGAACACGTTCCGGTTGCGCGCGCTCGGTTTCCCGATTTGCCACGCCCTGCCCCACGCGTTCGAGTATTTCAAAGAGGAAGTCCGCTGCGCGGAACCGTTCTTTGCCGTACTCGCCGCGCTGGGCAAAACCGATTTGTTTCGCACACACGAAGTGCCGCGTACCAAGGCGGTGCTCGACACACTGGGCATTTTTTGAACCTGCCCGAAGGCGGCCTGTCAGGTTGTGTGCTCAGTCCGCCAGATTGAACCGGCGGACGAAACCCGGGAGGTCATCTCAAATCAGAGACCTGCTCCGACCTTGTTCGCGTTTTCTCGCAGCGGTTCCACCATAATGATGTCCCCACGCTATCTGGCGGTGGAGGGCGGCAGAACCAGAATCTGACCGCTCATGGAAGGTTGGTGCATCGCGCAAATGAATTTGAACAAACCGTCCCTGTGGAACGTGAATACGAATGACGTTTCTTTCAATGGCGGTAGCAGCACTTTCATCAGGACTGTTGAATCAGGGTCCATCAACATGAAGTCGTGGTTGTCGTCCGGCTGAAGATTCCAGAAGCGAATGATCGTCGGCTCGTCCCGGTGCACGGCGAAAAAGCTCGGCGAGAAGGCGTAGACCTCGTTGAATCGCGCAACCGTCTCGGCCGGGCCGCTTTCCTTGGTCGCCACCCCATGTGTCTGGAGCAAAATAGTCGCCCTGGCCGGCTCGTTGGTACCCGTGCTCACACTCACGATTTTGGAGCCTTCCGCGTTGGGCATGAAGAACGACTCCATTTCCTCCTTCGACATCGGCTTTGGCATTTCCTGTTTGGGGCTGGCGCATCCCGCGAAGAGGGCAAGCGTGCCTAAAGTCAGTAGCAAACGAACGGTTTTCATTTGTTAATTAATTGTTGGCGATGGACTTTCTTATCGGAGCGGCCTTGCGACATTCAGCCAGTGCGATTACGCGGCCAGTGTCGTCTTCCCCCGCTCTGACGGTCAAGATTTTGAGTGCTGCAAATCAGGCGAATCGTTCGCTTGTCCTCCGTCTTGCTCTCCTGCCCTGTTTCAGCAACACTTCCCGCCCGATGAAAAAGAATTCTTTACGTCCCCACTCAAGCATCCTGGTTGACGGCCCGGACCGCGCACCCGCGCGCGCCATGCTTTATCCCGTCGGCTTCAAGACGGAGGATTTTTCCAAACCCATCATCGGCATTGCCTCTACCTGGGGCATGGTCACGCCCTGCAACATGCACATCGACCAGCTCGCGCTTGAATCCGAGAAAGGCGCCAACGACGCCGGTGGCAAGGCCATCGTCTTCAACACCATCACCGTGTCAGACGGCATCTCGATGGGCACTGAAGGCATGAAATACTCGCTCGTCTCGCGCGAGGTCATCGCTGATTCAATCGAAACCGTCGTGGGCGCGGAAGGCATGGATGGCTTCGTCGCCATCGGCGGTTGCGATAAAAACATGCCTGGCGCAATGATGGCCATCGCGCGGCTTAATCGTCCGTCGGTGTTCGTCTATGGCGGAACAATTCTCCCCGGCTGCCTGACGATTCAGGAACCGGGCCCGGACGGTCCGCGCGCGCTCATGCCGAAGACTCTGCTGGACATCGTTTCCGTCTTCGAAGCCGTCGGCAAGCACGCTGCGGGAAAAATTGACGACAGAACGTTGCAAGCCATCGAATCCTGCGCGATTCCTGGTCCGGGTTCGTGTGGCGGCATGTACACCGCCAACACGATGGCCAGCGCGATTGAAGCGCTCGGCATGAGTTTGCCCAACAGCTCCGCGCAAAACGCCATTTCGCCCGCGAAAAAAGACGATTGCCGCCGCGCCGGCGCGTGCGTCGTCGAAATGCTCAGGACCGGATTGCGCCCGCTTGACATTCTCACGAAGAAAGCGTTCGAGAACGCCATCACCGTCGTCATCGCGCTCGGCGGTTCGACCAATGCCGTGTTGCATCTGCTCGCCATCGCGCACGCCGCGAAGGTGAAGCTCGCGCTCGACGATTTCACGCGCATCGGCAAACGCGTGCCCGTGCTCGCCGACCTCAAGCCCAGCGGCAAACATCTGATGTCCGAACTTGTCGCCATCGGCGGCATCCGTCCGCTCATGAAGACGCTGGTCGACGGCGGCCTGCTCCACGGCGACGCCCTTACCGTCACCGGCCAGACCATGGCGCAAACGCTCGCCGACGTGCGGCCGCATCCCACCGGGCAAACCATCATTCAACCGCTCGACCAACCGATCAAAAAGGATAGCCACCTCGTCGTCCTGTATGGAAACCTCGCACCGGAGGGAGCGGTCGCTAAAATTTCGGGC
>DATNDF010000009.1 GCA_035607015.1 Candidatus Angelobacter sp.
GGGGGATTCGACAGCACGCTGTACTGGGTCTTTGTGGGGCTGATCGTGCGGACCGGCATCACCATTCCTGTTTCGTCCACGCAGATCGTGCTCAATTTGTTGTCCTGTGCCTGCTTTGTTGCCGCCGGCCTGACCGAGGTCGCCATTACGCAGATTGAGCCGGAATTGTTTGAAGAGAGCAATGAACCCTACGTCTTGCGGATCGTGGTATTATTGCTGATGGCGTTTTGTTGCTACGGATTACAGGTGCTGTTTGACAAGCAACGGAGAGTCAACGAAGAAGCGGTCGAATTCGCGCAGCGCCAGCAGCAGTTGCAATCGGCCGGCCGGCTGGCCGCCGAGATCGCGCATCAATTGAAGAATCCCCTGGGCATCATCAACAACGCGGCGTTCACTTTGCAGCGCACGGTCAAGGAAGGCAAAACAATCACTCAACAGATTCAAATCATCCGCGAAGAGGTCGAGCGTTCCGACCGGATCATCACGGAGTTGATGGGTTATGCCCGACTGGTTGAAGGTCGCGTGGAAAAGCTCGACGTCACGGAGGAGTTGGAACAGGCCATCCTTCGTGTCTTCCCCCCTGCGGTGAAATACGAGGTAAAAATTCACCGGGACTACTCGACCGCACTGCCCCCGCTGTTGATGCAGCGAATGCACCTTGCGGAGGCCTTCGTAAACCTGCTGCAGAACGCCCGCGAGGCGATGAACGGCCGCGGGAACATTTTTGTCTCCGCGAAAGTCGGGGAGAGTTTTTCATTGGTCATCGGCATCGCCGACGACGGCCCTGGCGTTTCGCGTGACAAGATCGGGCAGATTTTTGAGCCCTACTTTACCACCAAGGAAAAAGGAACCGGCCTCGGACTGGCGATCGTCAAACACAACACCGAACTTTACGGCGGGACGGTTCAGGTCGAATCCGAGCCTGGAAAAGGAACCCGCTTTACTTTACATTTCCCAGCCAAGACGGTCATGAAGTTGCGCAAGTAAATGAGTGTCAAACTACCACCCTTGTTGGTCGTCGATGACGAGAAGAACATGCGGCTGTCCCTGGAAGCCGTCATGGCGGACGAGGGTTACGAAGTCCGCGCGGTGGATTCCGCCGAACAGGCGCTGCGGTTGCTGGAGCAGGAGGACTTCTTCATGATCATCACGGACGCTCGCCTGAACGGAATGAGCGGTTACGAGTTCCTCGGCCAGTTGAAACTCAAATGGCCCAACCTTCCCGTGGTGATGATCACCGCGTTTGCGACACCAAAACTGGCCGTCGAAGCGATCAAGGCCGGGGCAATTGACTATCTGGCGAAGCCGTTTGCGCCCGAGGAACTGCTCCATGCCGTAGCCCGCTGCGCGGAGCGTCATCGGTTGATCCTGGAAAACCAGGAGTTGCGCGCCCGCGCCGGCGAGCCGTACCGCCTGGACCAGATCATCGGTGACTCCGCCAGGATACGCGAACTTCGCCAGTTGATCCAAACCGTGGCACCAACGAACGCCACCGTGTTGATCCTGGGCGAAAGCGGCACCGGCAAGGAGTTGATCGCGGGTGCGCTCCACACCCTGAGCCAGCGCAGTTCCGGCAACTACGTGCGCATCAACTGCGCGGCGATTCCCGAAACGCTCCTGGAAAGCGAATTGTTTGGCCATGAAAAGGGCGCTTTCACCGGTGCGTTGAGACAGAAGGCGGGACGCGTGGAAGAGGCCGGTGGCGGCACTATTTTTTTGGACGAAATCGGCGACATGAGCCGCCCGTTGCAGGCCAAGCTGCTCCGCTTTCTGGAGGACGGTACCTTCACACGCGTCGGTGGAAACCAGGAATTGCGCGTGGATGTCCGCCTTATTGCGGCGACGAATCGCGACATCATCGATGCAATCCGCCAGAACTACTTTCGGGAAGACCTCTATCACCGCTTGAACGTGGTGCAATTCCGCCCTCCAGCCCTGCGGGAACGGGCTGACGACATCCCCGTGCTGGCGGGGCATTTCCTGAAGCAATTCCGCGTCACGATGAACAAGCCGATCAAGGCGATCTCTCCGCCCGCGCAACAGTTGCTGGTGGCCCATCACTGGCCGGGTAACGTGCGCGAGCTGCGTAACGTCATCGAGCGCGCGGTGATTCTGGAAACGACCGAGGAAATCCAGCCCACGAATCTGCCGGATTTTCATCTCGAAACGCGTTTACGCAAGAGCGACCTCTCGGCGATGGCCGGTTGTTCGCTGGAGGAGGCGATGTTTAATTTTGAGCGGGAATTGATCCTGACGCGGCTGGAACAAAACCATTACAGTGTGGCCCGGACCGCGGATCAGTTAAAAATCACCCGCCACGCGCTGCGCTATCGCATGCAGCGCTTGAACGTCAATATTGACGCCGGCCCGGATGAAGATACGGTGGTGCCCACGCGAAAGGATTTTTCCTGATGCCGCGATCATTTTGCTTTCTGGCCCAGCTGGACGGATTGAATCCGTTGAATCCGACGGCCCCGGTGGGGAAGAACACCGGCCTGGTGTTCATGGACATCATGGTGATACTCGCCACGGGCCTGGCGCTGGGGTTGATCCTTCTGCTGTGGGCGCGGTATTACGTCCGCAGCAAGAAACGCCGTCAGCATCGTCATCACGAGCGCAGGAGCGATCCACTCCCGGTGGTCAATGCAGTTGAGGACGGAGAAGACGGGGGACATCGTCAGGGGCGCCGACGGAGACGACGCCATCGTCGCGATCATCGTCCCCGCAACCCGACGCTGGCTGAGACCGGCGGACTTCCGCCGTCCAAAGCCGGCCCGACTTCCAACCCGCCGCTGTGAGCGCGCACGTCAGCCAGTCGATCACGCGCAAAAGCGCCTCCAATCTCGCGCTGGCCTTCGTCCTGTTGCCCCGGTCAAAACGCGACGGCATGGCCGCGCTCTACGCCTTCTGCCGCGAAGTGGACGATGTGGCCGACGAAGATGCCACGCCGGTCGAGGAGCGTCGGTCGCGTCTGGCCGCGTGGCGCGACGATGTCCGCAAGAGCTGCGAACAGGGCTCGCCGGCGTTTCCAGTGAATCAGGAACTCCGGCCCGTCATCGCGCGACACGGCCTCCCGTTTTCGCTGTTCGACGAATTGATTCGCGGGGTCGAAATGGACCTCGACATCAAACGGTATGAGACATACGCCGAACTGGAACAATATTGCTATCGCGTAGCTTCCGCCGTCGGGTTGCTCAGCATCGAAATCTTCGGTTATCAAAACCCGCGCTGCCGCGATTACGCGGTTTATCTCGGGAAGGCCCTTCAATTCACCAACATCCTCCGCGACGTGCGCACTGATGCGGAACGCGGGCGGATTTATATCCCGACCGAAGAATTGGAGCGGTGGGGCGTTCGACCGGAAGAGATTCTGGACCTGACATACTCGTCGCGATTCCGGCAGGCCGCCGGGAGCCTTGCCACACGGGCGCGGGATTTCTACCGCAAGGCGCGCGAGGCGCTGCCGGCCGAGGATCGCCGTTCGATGGGGGCGGCCGAGTTGATGGGGTCGGTGTACTGGCGGCTGCTACAAAAGCTCGAAGCACAGGCGTTCAACGTATTTGACCCCACGCCCACGCGTGTGAGCAAGCCTCAGAAGCTGTTCCTCATCTTCCGCACCTGGTATCGGCTGACCACCGGCGCCCTCGTTCCAAACTATGGGACGCCGTGAAGCCGTTCGCCGGCTTATCGTCAACGCCGACGACTTCGGCCGGTCGCGCTCCATCAACCAAGCCGTCGTCCGCGCCCATCGTGATGGTATTCTGACGACCGCCAGCCTGATGGTGAATGGCGCCGCTGCCGACGAAGCGGTCGAGCTTGCCCGCCAGAATCCGCGGTTGGGCGTCGGCCTTCACCTGGCGCTCGTCTGCGGAACGTCGGCGCTGAAGTCCGGCGAAATTCCCGGTTTGGTTGATGCCGGCGGAAATTTCAGCATCGACCCCGTTCGTGCGGGAATCCGCTACTTCTTCCTTGGCAGGCTGCGCCCGCAGCTCGAACGGGAAATTGCCGCGCAATTTCAAAAATTTCGCCAAACCGGACTGAAGCTCGATCACGTCAACGGTCATCTCCATTTTCACCTGCACCCGGTCGTCTTCGGGATACTGATGCGCCGCGCGCGAGAGTGGGGCGTCACACATTTCCGCCTTACGCGCGACCCGTTTTGGTTCAACCTGCAGATCGCGTCGGGTCGCTTGTTTTACCGTGCCAGCCATGCGCTTATTTTCTCGATGCTCGCGCCGGGCGCGCGCCGCGCTCTTCAACGACAGGGTATCCGCCACACCGGCGCAGTATTTGGTTTGCTTCAAAACGCCCGCGTGGACGAGGATTATGCGACGCGCCTCATTCCGCAATTGCCGCCCGGCGATTCCGAGCTTTACTCCCATCCTTCGCTCAACGAATTTAAGAATGAATTCGACGCGTTGATCAGTCCGCGGGTGCGTTCGCTTGTGGAGGAACACGACGTGAAGCTGATCCGTTACCAGAATTTGTGATATGACCAAAGTTTTGACCGTACTTCTCATCGCGCTCGTGCTTGAGGCCATTGGCGTTGTTTTCCTGAGTCGCGGACTGAAGGAGGTTGGTGAGCCGGAAAAAGTGTCGGTGATCGAAGTATGGCGCGTGGTAAGGCGAGGTGTGGCCAACTCCAGCATCCTGCTCGGTGTGGCGTTGGAGACAGTCTTCTTCGGTGCGTTGCTGTATCTGTTGTCGCAGCGTGATGTCAGTCTCATCTGGCCCCTGACCTCGCTGGGCTTCGTGCTCACCGCGGTCGCCGCCAGGCTTATTTTGCACGAGGAAATCCACTGGACCCGCTGGCTCGGGGTCGGGCTGATCGTGATTGGAGCCGCATTTGTCAGCTACAGCGAGAAAATGAAGGCGAAACGGCCGCTGGCTCCGGCTACGACGGCGCCCGCTATGGGTTCGGAATGATTCCAGCCAGAACCTGCGCAAGTTTTCCCGCCGCGGCTTTGGTTTGCCTTTGGAGTTTGAGCAAAGCGCTGATTTTTCCCGGCGACGCCGCCAATGTCACCGCCAGTTTGCCATAGCTCAAGTTTTGCCCGGTGTCCATCAATCTGTTGAAATCAAGCGGCAGGTTCTCATTCGCCGCATCGGAAATCACCCGTACCGTGGCGCTGGGGATTTTGTGCTCGCGGCAGATGACACGGATAAAGCCCGACTCCATTTCCACCGCGTCCGCTCCGGTGGTTTGCCAAAGAGCGTGCTTTTCCTCGACAGTTGTTGCTACTCGTTTAGCACAATGAAATTTGGCGGGCCGTGCGCCGACTGCGAGTAGAGCAGGGGACAAACAAAAATCTTCATCGGCAGAAAAAATGACAGTGCCGGCAGCCAGTTCTGGATTCAACCCGCCGGCAAAACCGCAAGTCAGCACGAGTTTTGGCGATTGCTCCGACAACGCCCGGTGGATGGCCTTTTCGGCATTTCGTTGGCCGATGCCAGTAAGTAGAACTTTCAAATTCGATTGATCGGCGACCAACTTTTGGAATTGACGCGACTCTTCCTTGACAGCAAAGGCAACGAGAAGAGAGGACATTGAAGGTGCACTGTTCAGGGCGGTCGCTGTTTGCTCACGTCAAGAAGATTGCATTTGGGCATCATCGTCTGGAATCAACCCGGTGAATCGTTATTGATGCCTTGCGCGTGCCTTTTATCCATGGCGGTATCCACTGTGTAAGCTGCTGTGGTAACACTCGCCAAAGCTTGTCTGTGGCTCTTGGCTGCGTGTAATCGACTGATACCAGCAATGGCCGCTCCGGCCCGTGAAGCAGAACGGTGAACGTGGCGCTCTGCGATGGTTTAAGTGTGTAGTGGGCTGCGCCGAAACCGCATCTCATCGGAGTTTCATTTACCCATTTCTCCTCAATGGTCCGAACCGAACAATCGTAAAACGGCAAGGGGTTGCCGAAATAAAAAACTGGTTGTGTGCTGTTGTTCGTCATGCAGACGACCGCACAGACATACTGCGTGTTTGTGAATAAACCTGGAACGTCCTCCAGCTCGTTTGTCTGGTAGCCGCGAAGCTGTAGCGAAACCCTGGGCGTTACCGGTGACGAGGCTGCAAAAGCGAGTAAACAAATAACTCCCGCAAGGCAGAGTGTGATGATGACCTTGAGCTTTGGTGTGCACATGATGCTCAAACACTGTATTGAACCTCGTAGTTTTAGCCTCGATAGATTATTTTCCTTCACGTTCGTCAGCCTGAGTGGTTGGTTTAAGTTTCGGGCCGGGACAGCAGAAACGCTTTCACCGCCTCACCAACACTTCCTCTCCGACAGATTCCTTGGGCGTGCCATTCACGTGCGTGTTCCCTTTCGCCACGGCTTTCTGCAAAATATTTCGATACGTCGCCAGCGCGAGCAGCGGCCAGGCGTTGCGGTACATGTCGTATTTCAAATAGAACACTTTCGGAAAACCGGTGCCGGTCGTTTCATGTTCGGTCCAGGAACCATCCTCGTTCTGCGTGCGGACGAGGTATTCAACGCCGCGCTTGAGACTCGGAAGATTCGGGTCATCGAATGCGCACAAACCCATGACCGCCCACGCCGTCTGTGATGCCGTGGTCGGACCCTGGCCCTTGAAAACGGGGTCATCGTACGTGTTACAGCGTTCACCCCAACCA
>DATNDF010000010.1 GCA_035607015.1 Candidatus Angelobacter sp.
CTTGAAGAGCACGGGCTTGGCGCGCTTGCTGATCCTGTAGGCGGCATCGGAGAACGTGCCGTTCACTTCGCCGAAGAGCACCGCGATCTGAATGCGCAGGTGACCAAGCACGAAGTCACGGACGGCATCCTTGGGCACGCCTGCCGCGACGAGACGATCATGGCCTTCCTTCACCACTTCCATGCAGGTTTGCGCCAGTGTCTCGACGAGGGCCGGCTCCAACATCCCCATCTGTTCCACCGTCACGCGGTGTGCGCGACTCACGGGCGCATACATGGCAGTGGAAACTTCAAGTCCGAGTTCATAATAACTCTCCGCGCCCCACATCAATGCCACCACGATGCCCTGCCTGGCCGTGATGCCGCCGTAGAAATCGCGGAATGCCTTCTCGGTCGGCTCCCAATTGAACACGCTCGGATGACACGGATGCACGATGACGCAGCCGATGTCCTCGCGGCGCGGGAGCTGGTTGTCAAGCGGCGCGGCAGGATCGAGCGTCATAAGCAGCGCGCCGGTCTTCATGGCGGGCACGACCTCGCGCGCGACCGCCCCGATGGCGACGTCCGGCACGGCAAGGATGACGACATCCGCAGCGGGCACCGCCGTCGCCGGGTCGGAAAGCGCGACGCCACGCTGGTGCAGGTTCTCGATGCCCTTGGGCGAGACTTCGAGGTAATGAACCTTGTAGTTCGTCTTGAGAAAATTGTCGGTCAGGCGGCAGCCCATTTTGCCGCCGGCCCCGATGAGGGTGATTGTCTTCATTCGCTGGTGGTTTGTTGTCGGTTGTTCGTGATCAGCGCGACGCGGGCTTCCAACTTGCGCGGCTGCCATCAATCGCCATCTGAAAGCGGAGTGATTCAACGAGTGTGGCCTCGGTGCCGTCCGGTCGGATCACCCACACGGGGCGCTTGTCGGCGGGCTTCTCAGAGTAAATCTTCAGCATCCGCTCCTTGTTGCTCCAGTAGCGCTCGTCGGTGCGACGGAAGGAAATCCATTTGCCATCCAACGACCAGGCGCTCGGTGTGCAGACACTCGTACCGCTGAAGGTCGTGAGCTGGCGCCGGCCGGTGCCGTCGAGATTGATGATGAACAACTCCAGCGCATCACCGACCGGGAACGAATAGACGAGCTGCTTCGAGTCCGGCGACCAGTTCGGAAACGTCGCGCCGACTTTGCTGATTTCTTTCACCACCTGACGCTTGTTCGTGCCGTCGTGGTTCATCACGAAGACTGTCACCCCGCCGCCTTCGTGGCCGGTGTAGGTGATGAGCTTGCCGTCGGGCGAGAGCGTCGGGTCGTGGCCTTCGCCAAAAACTTCCTCGCCGGTGCCGTCAGGCCTGATGCTGGCCATCTCCGGTTTGTCGCCGTGCTTGCCGAAGACGATGCGCTCGCCGCGCGGCGTTTTCTGCCAGCTCGGCATGTAGCAGACGGCGGGTGTGCGATTCAACCGGCGCACCTTCGAGCCATCGGCGTTGCAGACCCAGAGATTGGTCGTCCCTTCGCGGTCGCTCATGAAGCAAATCTGCTTTCCATCCGGCGACCAGCACGGATAGCGGTCCTCAGACTTCGGCGAGCGTGAGACGTTGAACATGTCGCCCGTCGTCGGGTCGGCGATAAAGACTTCCGTGTCGCCCGTGCGGACGGAAGTCACGAGGAGTTTGTGGCCGGAGAGATCGGCGGCGAATGCTGCCGTCGCCAGGCCGAAGGTGATCAAAATCAATCTGGTTTTCATAAATCAGTGGTTCTCCTCGACGCAATAGAGGTGGTTCGCCGTGCGAAGAAAAATGCGACCTTGAGAAAACGCCGGCGACGCCTGCACCTTTTCGCCAAGCGGGTTCTTCGCTAGCACTTTGAATTCGGGACCGGCCTCGATGACGGTGGTCTCGCCGTTGTCGCTGAGGAAATAGATACGGCCCGCCGCGCCAACAGGTGAGGCGGAAAAATTTCCTCCCACGCGTTCCTGCCACACGAGTTCGCCGGAGTCCGCCTTCATGCAGGTCGCGACGCCACCGTCGGTCAGTGCGAACAGATGAGGCTTCATGTAAAGCATCGAAGGCACCTTCGGCATGCCCTTCTTCTGTTCCCAGACGAGGCTGGTTTCCTTCAAGGCACCCTGGCCGCCGAGGCGGAACGCTTTGATCGTTTCTTTGCCGCCCCAGCCGCCGGATGTGAATACGAGTCCGTCGCCGAGCACGACCGATGGCACTTTGCCCTCGCCGATAACTTCACCGCTCCACAGACGCTCGCCGGTTTGGAAATCAAATCCCTGAACGACATCGCCGGCCTCGCTGACGACTTCCGTCTTACCGTCGTGCTCCCAGATGTTCGGCCCGCCGTGCGAGATGCGGGAGAGACCGCGCTTGCCCTTCCAACGCCCCCGGCCGGTCTTCGCGTTGAGGGCGATCAGGTAGGATTGATCCCACGGCTTCTGCCAGCCGAGTTTCTTGTCGTCACCGTCGTTGCTGCCGTCGCGCGCCATGATCAACAGGCCGCGATGGAGAATCGGCGAGGAACCCAGACCGTGTTCGCCGTAGAACGGGTAATCGCGATTCGTCCAAACAATATCGCCGTCGAAGCTCAACGCCGCAAAACTGCCGTCGCCGAAACAGGCATAAACCCGCTTTCCATCGGCCGCAGGTGTGGGTGTCGCGAACGAGTTGCGCGCCTGCTTTTGGCGGGGCACCTGCTGGAAAACTTCCTTGTCCCAAAGAATCTTTCCCGACTTCGCGGCGAGCGAAAGCACGCGGCACGACTGGCCGTTCTCCGTCGCGGTGGTGACGAACACCCGGTCGCCCCAAACAATCGGCGACGACCAGCTTTCTCCGGGGATGGCCGCCTTCCAGAGCACATTCGACGTGCCACTCCAGTGCAGCGGAACGCTCGACTCCGCCGACAAGCCTTGGTGAGCCGGCCCGCGAAACTGCGGCCAGTTCTCCGCCTGAAGCAGCGTGGCCGAAGCGAGCAGCGCAGGAACGAAAACGTGGGGAAAGTTCTTGTTCATGATCAATCCGAACTGAGTTTAACGAGCATCCCGCTGATGCGTTCGTTCGCGCCTTTGCGGGTGATGAGAATTTTGCGGTCCACTTGCTTGCGCTCGAATTGATCGAGGTTGGTGATCTTCACACCAGCATCGAAGCGCGCCACGGCTTCCTGGCAACCCATTTCGTGCGCAGCCTCGGCCGTGCGGTGGTAGAAGTCGCGCGAACCTCCGAGCATCATGTCGGCGAGAAAATAACGGACGTTCACTTCGGGATAGGCGAGATCGGAGTTCAGCCGAATGTGCGCCGGATCGACGGGCGTCTTGGTGCCACGATAAACGAGGCGCACGGTGGCCCAGGTGGACTGCAAATCAAACCAGTCGCCGTTCAGCATCCGGGCACCCGCGTTAAAGCGACGTAATGCCTCCGACACAGCTCGGTCCTTCTTCGCGCGTCCATGAAAGTTTTCATGTCTTGCTCCCCTCGTCAGGCACCCGATCACTTCACGTATCACGCGCTGATCCAATCCAATGTCGGAGGTTAGCAACACTTCATTGCCGGTGGTCGTACGGTCCGACCCGCGCAAGACCACGCGCATCACCCGCCCATCCTTGCCAAACTGGTTCGTTACCCAGCGGCGCTCGAACTCATTCGTGTTCACCACGCGCGCGCCCGCGTCCCACAGCCGGATGGCCTCGCGCGAATCCGGGTCGCGCTCGGTCGTGGCGTAATCGCGATAGAGCTTCACGCTTCCGCCCAGCGTGAGGTCGGCGAGGAGGTAGCGCACCTGCGGCTCGCGCCAGACGACCTCGGTCCAGTCGGCCGATTGGGCGCGGCCCGGCAGGTCAAAGACCGCCAAGGAGACGAGGAGGAGGAAGGCCGGTTTCATTTTAGGGTGGAGAAATCCACAGGGGTGAGTTTGTACGCGGTGACGCTCGAGCGCAGTCTGCCTTCGCGCTCGGTGTCCTTTTCCACGCGCTGCCACTCGGCGTCCTGGTGAAACGCGGCGATGGTTTTTTGGATCGCCTCAACACTTTCGCCGGCGAGCAGCACGACGAACTGATCGTGGCCGTTCGTGTCCTGTCGCTCCGCGACCCACCAGCCGATACTGTGCAATCCGTGCCGCTCGTAGATCGGCACCGCATGATCCCGCCAGCGATTGCGGAAAGCTTCGAGTTTGCCGAGCGGCACGGAGTAAATCCGCAAGTCGAACACGCGCGGCTTCGCGCTCGCGCCAAAGTCAAACTTCGCCGTCGCATCCACGGTGAGCGGCAGCGACTCGATCTTGTCCACCGTCTGGCCGTGTTTCTGGTTCGAGGCCGCATAGCCTGCCTTGAATTGCGGGTCGGCGCCAAAGTCCTGCTCCTGCTTTTGCAGTTCCTCCTTGCTGGCCGCCGCCATCAGGTACGCGAACGTCCCGCCGTTCGTTGTGCCGGGCGCGGTCCAGTAGCCGACGGTCCGGATGCCGTGCTTGCGTCGCAGCGGTTCCACGGTGTCACGGAAGCGCTCCAGCGCGCCGTCCAGTTTGTTGGAGGTCACGGTGTAGAGGCGGAGTTCGTGGTAAGCAGCCGCCGCGGATTCGGCCGCGCGCAAACCAGTGACGCTGCTTAACACGACGACCCCAAGCAGGCACGCCCAGCATCGCTCGCCAACGAAGGTCGATAGGATTGGACGGGCCGGGCGCTGCTCGGCGCTCCGACGGATTGGAACGGGCGTGGTGTTCATGCAGCCAGAAGCTTTTCGTAGTCTGACGTCCACTGATTCGCAAGCCACCGCGCGATGCGGTGAAGTTCCTGCGCGCCTTTCCCCTTTGCGCGCTGGTGGCGGGAGGCCATGGCGCGAACGTGGGCGAGTTGCTCGCGGAGCGCGGCGCGTTTCTTCGCGTCGAGTTTGCCGCGTTCGGCCCGGCTGCGCACCAAGCCTGGCGTGGTCAGCGCGCCGGGCACGGACCAGTCGCGGTCGGTGTTCAAGACCTGGAAGAGGAAGAACAAGTCGTCCACCTGCGTGGACTGCCAGTCGCGGCCGAAAAGTTCGCGGCCGAGTCGAGAGCGGAGTTCGTCGTTGGACAGATCGGGATTCGCGGTGAGTTCACGGAAGACGAGGCGGATGGCGCGCACGGGCAGTTCGCGATACGGATTAGCGCCTTCCTTCAGCCAGCCGAAACCGAACGGAACCTGCCGCTTCCCAACCAGCCACGGTTCGTTCCACTCCGTCTTCGTCATCACATAGCTGTAGCATTCGAGCGACGGCAGGTAGCCGCTGCACTTCGCGTCCCGCGCCTTCTTCACGCCGTTGCGGATGCCGGCGACGTCGAAACGGCTGGGCGCTTCGTTCCACCACCACGCGCCTCGGGCCTGGGCGATGAGCGCTGGTTCGAGTGCGGCGCTGTGCGGGGTGAAGAAGAGCGTCCAGCGCGGATCGAACGGCTGCTTGCTCGCCGTGGCCTCGGCGAAGGAGAACCGCAACTTCGCGCCGGAGAAATAGTGCGGATAGACAATGACCGTCGCGTCGGGCTTGCGCGCCCAGACTTCGTTCGAGAGGTCGCGCACGAAGGCGAACTCGTGGTCGAAGAACTTCGGCCCGCACTGGTCGCAGTGGCAGATGGCGTAGTCGCTCGACTCGATGAACAGTCCGTCGGCGTCGGGGCAAAACTCGAACGCCAGCTCACGCGCATACTCGCGCATGAAGCGCTGCGACTCCGGCTTGGCCGGACAGAGATTCCAACCCCAGCAGCCGATGCCGAACTCGGCCACAGGCTTGCCGTCCTGACCGACGGCCTTCAGTTCGGGATGCTCAATCGGATATTGATTCACTCCATCGTAGCCGAACGGCGTGAAGCCGAGCAGCACTGTGATCCCGCGCCGATGCGCGTGGGCAATGAGTTCGCGCGCGAAATCGCGCTTCACGTTCTCGTGCTCCTTCGCCCACTGCCAGGTGACGGGAAATTTCTTGGAACGAAACGCGCCAGCGATCCAGAGAATGATCGTGTTCGCGCCATCCGCCGCCGCGTCGGCGAGAATCTCCTGCCACACGGCCAGTCCAAACGTTGGCATTCGCATGAAGCAAAGATAATAGCCGCGCTGTGCGAAGACGGGTCTCGGCTGTGCGCCAAAGCTGAGCGCAGGCAAAGCCAACGCCGAAGTCGCGGCGGTGGTGGTGGTGATGAATCGGCGGCGGTTCATGGTCGCTGCGGGCAGATTCACGGCTTCGCACGCGGCCGGAGCGGATTCTCCAACCGATAGACCATCGTCTTCGCTTTCCAGTCTTCCTCCACAAACACGAGGTAGTCGCCGCTCTTGAGCTGCACCGCGCGGAGGCTGTCGCAGAAATCCGTCCAACCGCTCTCGCCGCTGACCTCCGGGCCGGGCTTCATGGTGCCGAGCCATTGACCAGTGTGATTGTCGTGAACGAGGACGTTGGCCTGCTTGCAATCCACGAAAAAGGCCAGATCGCCCGCGACGTGGAAGGCTTCCATGAACATTTTGTCCGGCGTGTAGGGAAGGTTCACGCGGTAGCGCAACTTCGGTTCGCGTGTCCAGTGATCGAAGCACGCGAGCACCGTGCCGGCGGTGCCCCACTCGCCGCCGCTAACCGGATGGTCCTTGGTCTGGCCGGTCAGATACATCGTGTCGGTGGCCGGGTCATACTCCGTGCGCAAGAGATCATTGAACGGCGCGGGCATCGGCCAGTGATCCGGCTTGGGGTCATGCTGCGGATTGTGATGCGCGTCGAGTCCGGTGAAGCGCCAGCGCCAGATGCCCGTGTCGCGACCGGCCTGCCAGATGTCGCCCCGCGCGTCCACGTTGCTGGCCCAGTACTCACCCGTCGGCCCTTCGGTCGGCGTGTATTCGCCCGCGTCGAAGCGGCCGTTGCCGTTCGAGTCGCGCCAGAAGAAGCGGCCTTGCGCCGGCTGACCATCCGGCCGCCAGTCGCTCTTCTCCGCTTTAATCGGCTCCGAACTCAACACCGCGCAGGGCACGGTGAGATCGCCGTCAACGCGATAAAATCCAAGCACGCCCTGCCACATGCCGCGCTGACACAAGAAAGTTTTCCCGCCGAGCACGCGCACACTGGTGGCGCATTGGAGCACGGGCTGGTGCAGGCGCAGGTCGTCCGGGAAGCGAAACGGGTCGAGAGTGTGCGCGACCCACCGCCAGCCCTGGCCCGGCGGCGCTTTCGGATCGAAAGTGTAACGGTCGTCCGCTGTGAAGAGGTCGCGTCCGTCGCTCGCGGGTTGCGCGTCCGCCACGTCGAGAAACTCAAGGCCGAGGACCTCCCACTTCAACTTACGCTTCGGCGTGAACGCGCGCAGCACTGTGCCGCCATGCGGGACATTGCACGTCACATAAAAATTACCCGCCGCGTCGAAGCCCGCGCCCGTCGGCCCGGCCAACCGCATCGGCCCGACGCGCCCTGGATGTGGCCCGGCGAACATTCCGCCTTCTTCGCCGAAGGTGTCCACGAGTTTAGCGGTCGATGGGCGGACGTCAAAGAACAACACCTGCTGGCGCGGCCCGTTGTCGGTGACAACCAGCCGTCCGTCCGGCGCGAACGCCAGCGAGGTGGCCACGGACTTCGCCGGCAGCGGCACCGCAATGTCGCGCGGTTTGCCGTCGGCGGTGAATGAGAGGATTTTTTCGCCGCCACTCTGAATCGTCCACACATTGCCCGCGGCATCGAGCGCGAGCCGCTCCGGTTTTTCCGCCGCGAAGTCGCGCACCGGTTGCATCGTTTCGAGATCGAGCACCCGGATGCGGTTCCCGGTGGTATCAGCGATGAGCAGTGATTTGCCGTCGGTGGCGAGACCGCGCGCGATCAGATCGTGGTTGTCCGGCGCTTCGCGGAACACGGCCATGTTTTTGAAGCGCGTTCCGCCACCGGGAAACGGCGCGACCTTGCCGTCGAGCGTCCAGCGCGAAACTCCGAAGTAGCAGATGGGCTTGTCGCGGCGCGCTTCGCCGGCTTTCACCTCGGGCTGATCTTCGCGAACGCTGGTGTTGGCGTAGAACACATACTGGCCGGACGCCGCGACCGCCTTGCCGCCGCGCATGTGCGTGTGGTCCAGTTTCACGACGGGCTGGCCGTTCTTGTAGAGACCCACTTCGCGGCCTGCCTCATCCCAGAAGCTGCCGACGACACACGTGCCATCGGGCAGGACGCACAGTTCCTCGGCGAAATTCTGCACCCAGTTGGAGCCGCCGCCAAAGGTGTTGCCGAGCCAGGTGGTCGTGTAGCGCAACGGCTCCGCGGCCGGGAGCGGGTTGCTGGCAACAGCGAGCGCGAGAATCGAGAGAAGGAAACGATTCTGATTCACGGTGTATTTCACAAGCGTGTTCCCGGGGCGGGAAAATTCTTCGCCGCGTCGTCGAGCACGAGCACCCAGTCGAGCATTTCACCCTTGTCGGGCGGGCTGAATTCGCGTTCGCCGCTTTTGGAGAATTCGCCGATGGCCGTGGCCTTGCCGTCGCGCGGGTTGAACCACCAAGCCTTCACCTTCGCGCCGGAGATTTTTTCCATCCGCACACTGAAGGCGCGGCCCACCGGCGCGTAGATCATCGCGTAGCTGCCGCTCTCGTCGCGCGTGGCGGCGAAGCGGCGTGTGCCCGCGCCCGGCACGCTCGTCGGCACACGGTCGGTGACGAGGATCGAGTCGTCGGGAATGCGCGTGAGGAACGGGCGCGACTCCATGAGTGCGCGGCCATGCTGCATCTGCGCTGCGCCTGGTTGATCAATCGCTTCGGACCACGGCATGAGTGGGTTGTTGATCGGATTTTTGCCCGGCGACCACATCTGCCAGACGGAGTGATGGCCGTAAGTATGGCCACACGCGCCGCTGAACAAATCCCAGTAGAGCGGGCGACGCGCGTCGGCGGCGAGGGAGTGGCCGAAATTCTTCGCGTTGAAGGACACGGGGTGCCCTTCGTAAATCGGCTCGCCGTCGAGCACGGGTTTGACGGGCGTGCGGTCGTAATCCTTGCGCGTCTGGTCGTAGTGGCCGGTGAACTCGGCGGCGTGGCCGTTCTGCCGCATGTTGAAGTCCAGCCAGGGCTCGTCGTGGAACCATCGCGAGGAGCCCGAGCCGCCGGGCGGGTGGAAAGTGATCAGGTGCGCTCCGCCGTCGCCCTTGCGGAGGCCGCGTGCCATCGCCCGG
>DATNDF010000011.1 GCA_035607015.1 Candidatus Angelobacter sp.
GATCTCCGAAATAGCACGCGACGATTGTTGTGCGTGTTCCTGCGTTTGGGGAGCACACGCGTCTCGCGTGTTCTCCTCGGCGTCGCGCCGAGGAGCGTTTGGCGTCCAAATCCACAGATAATTTTCATCTTGTTTTGCCACTCCCGCATCCCACGGATTTCTGCAAATGTAATGAAATTTTTCTTCCAAATCAGATTCGCCGCGGATCATTCGGTCAAACGATTCTTTTTCCCAAACCAAATTACCTTTTGAATTTTGCACAGCGTTGATTTCGTGTGCAGTAAAAGATTTTATCGAATGAAGAATTTCCGAAAGCGGCCAGAAAATCGGTTTGCCATTTTCGTCCTGTTCTTTGATTTGCGGCTCAAATAACAAGTGAACATGGTCGGGCATCACGCACGCGGCATAAAGCTCGTAACGCCGTTGTTCGTGCATAAACAACAAACTTTTCAAAACAATGTCGCGTGCTTGCGGCGAAAGCGGTTTCCGATCAACGGTGCTGAATGTTACAATGTATTTTGCCCACGGACGTTCAAAGTGCGGCAGATTGCGCTTGGAGTATTTTGTGCCTGTCTCGGGGAACACGCGCGTCTCGCGTGTTGCAGTGGGCGTCGCGCCCGCTGCTTCGGATGACTCACTTGCAGACGAAGATGTTTCCGGCGCGACGCCGGAAACTGCACGCGAGACGCGTGCGCTACCCTTTTCTTCGCGCAATTCCATTGCCGGAAACATTGACTCCGCGTAATACGGCAAATGGCCGCTCGTCAGATACATTTTTTCACGCGCGATGTGCGGCGTTTTCACGCGCACGTAGCCGGCGGCAAATTCAGTTTCTTTCGCCAGCTTTTCCAATTCCTCCACCAACGCAGTGCCTTTCGGCAGCCAGAGCGGCAGGCCCGGCCCGACGTATTCCGTATCGATGGCGAACAGGCCCATCTCAGTGCCGATTTTGCGATGGTCGCGGCGCTTGGCTTCTTCGACCATCTTGAAATATTCCTCCATCGCGGTCTTGTTCTTGAACGCGGTGCCGTAGATGCGCTGGAGCTGCGGATTTTTTTCGTCGCCCTTGTAATATGCGCTCGCCACGGTGGTGAGCTTGAACGCGCCAATATTTCCCGTGCGCATCACGTGCGGCCCGGCACAGAGGTCGATGAAGTCGCCGTTCTTGAAATAGGAGATCGGTTCGTCCCTGGGAATGTTCTGCACAATATCCAGTTTGAACTTGCTCGGATTGGAGCGTTCGCTCAACGCCGCCAGACGGCCTTTCGTTGCGTCCTCCCACGCCTGCTCGCGCGTGACGATTTTCTTCTCAAAGGGATGGTTGGCCTTGATTTCCTTTTTCATCTCCTCCTCGATCTTCGGGAAATCCTCGGGCGAGATGCGATGCGCGAGTTCGACATCGTAGTAAAACCCATTCTCGACCGGTGGCCCCGCGGCGAATTGCGCTTCCGGCCAGAGGCGCAGGATGGCGGTGGCGAGGACGTGTGCGCACGAGTGGCGAATGCGCTCCAGCTCGGTCATCTTCGCTCGCTCGTCGAGAGATTTGCGTTCAGGATTCGGTTGCGACGGTTGCTGTTGATTTTCTTCGGCCATAATTCTGTTTCCCGCGAAGGTGCGAAGAAGACGAAGTAATCCGCTCTCCGCCTTCGCAACCTTCGTTTCTTTGCGGAAGCTATAAACAAAAACGCCCCGACTGTTCAGTTCGAGGCGCTGGCGTTCACGAGGGTTCCGTGAACGCTAGAAAGTCGTTGTTGGATTCGGATTCTTCGACACGGGGGCAGGGTACATGGAGTCCGGCAGGTTTGGCAAACTGAAAGGTGCGCAAGGGCGGCGCGCAAAAGCGGAGCCGGGGGTTCAGGCCGGAATAAACCTTCCCGCCATGCCGGAAGCCTCGCGCCGTTTGACGGCTGCGCGGATAACCACGGAGGACTTTCTCAAGAGAGGGGCATCCTCCACCGCGACGGCTTGAACCGGCAAAGGCCGCCCGCCCGTGGAAACCACTGTTGCCACAATCTGCGTTCGCGAGATTTTTCGCTGGTCTTCATCCCTTCGACTCTCCAGTAATAGAAGACACTTTTGTTCTCCATGACGAATCTCTTTCAGGGCAACTCGTATTTTGAAACGGGCGACTGGCTGGTCATCGCCGGCTATCTCGTGGGAATCATCCTCGTCGGGCTTTGGGTTGGCAGGGGCCAG
The DNA here is from genome assembly GCA_035607015.1 of Candidatus Angelobacter sp. Lineage (NCBI taxonomy): Bacteria > Pseudomonadati > Acidobacteriota > Terriglobia > Candidatus Angelobacter > Candidatus Angelobacter sp. The sequence continues at coordinate 2,197 of DATNDF010000011.1, forward strand.
AAAAACACGCGCGATTATTTTCTCGGCGGCAGAAACATCCCCTGGTGGGGCATCGGCTTCTCCATCGTCGCCGCCGAGACCAGCGCGCTGACCATCATCGGCGTGCCGGGCCAGGCGTACGGCGGCGACCTCGGTTTTATCCAGATCATCATCGGGTACGTCCTCGCGCGCATCGTCCTCGCCGTGGTGATGGTGCCGCATTATTTCCAAGGGGAGATTTATTCGCCGTATCAACTCTTCGCCGACCGGCTCGGCGCTTCGGCGCGGCGGACGGCGGGCGGCATGTTCCTGGTCAGCGAAACGCTGGCCGCCGGCATGCGTGTGTATGTCACGTGCATTCCCATCCAGCTCATGCTCGGCATCCACATTCTCCCGGCGATTGTGTTGTTCGTCGCGCTGTCATTGGTTTACACGTACGTCGGCGGGGTCAAGGCGGTGATCTGGACCGACGCCGTGCAGTTCGGATTGTTCCTGGCGGGTGGGGTATTCACGCTGCTCTACATCCCGCAATTGTTCGATGGCGGCTTCAATGAAGTTTTCACCAAGGCGCATGAAGCCGGAAAACTGGCCTGGTTGAACACGCATTTCTCCCTCGCGGCGCCGTTCAACCTCTGGATGGGAATCATCGGCGCGACGGTGCAGGTGATGTCGTCCCACGGCGCGGAACAGCTCATCGTTCAGCGCGTGCTCGCCTGTAAGACGGTCGCCGACGGCCGCAAGGCGCTCGCCTTGAGCGCGGTGTTGATCCTGCCGCTGTTCCTGATTTTCCTGCTCGTCGGCGCCATGCTGTGGGTCTATTACCGCCAGTTTCCCATTGCCATTCCCATTCCCGAAACGCGCCCCGGCATTCAGGCGAACGATTACATCTATCCGATTTTCATGCTGACGGCGGTGCCGAACATTCTCAAAGGGTTCCTGATTGTGGCGATCCTTTCGGCGGCGATGTCGTCGGTGAGTTCCGCGCTCACGTCGCTGGCGTCGGTGGCGACGATGGACTTTGTAAGGCCGCTGGCGGCGAAACCCCGGACCGAGGAGTTTTATCTGCGCTTCAGCAAGGTCTCGACCGTCGGCTGGGCGGCGCTGCTGATTGTGGTGGCGGCGCTCACACAGCACGTCGAGTCGGTTCTCAACGCGGCGTTCGCGCTCCGCGGATTGACCAGCGGCGCGCTGCTGGGCGGCCTGCTACTGGCGGTGTTCTGGAGGAAGGGCCGCGCCGTGCCCGTCATCGCCGGCATGACAACTTCGCTCGTCGCGATGGTTTTGATCAGCGTGTTCTGGAAAGAGAAGATTTTCTGGCCGTGGTACACGCTTATAGGGACGCTGGTGACGGTGGTGATTGCCTTCGGCGTGTCCGCGCTGACCCCCGGCGCACGCGCAGCGACGACCGGTCCGATAGAGGGCGCCCCGGTCCCTTGACTTGGTTTTGGCCGTTCGTTACGGTCTGCACCGATGAACCGTTGGACTGTTCGCCTGGCGCTGATCGCATTTTGCGTGCTCGCCTTCCCCTTCACGAGTCCGGCGCCGCTGATTTATCGTCCGGGTGAAGGCTGGGTGTACGAAGCGGTCGGTGGCGGCAAATGGGTTCGCACCCGCGCCAAGGACCAACTGGAGGTCGCCCAGACGGCCTTCGACAACAAGGACTACTCCATCGCGTTCAAGGCCGCGCGTCGCACGCAGAAGGTCTGGCCGCAGTCCGATTACGCCCCCCAGGCGCAATATCTTTTGGGCCGCTGCTACGAGGCCAGGCATCAGGATGAGCGGGCTTTCAAGGAGTACCAGAAGCTGCTCGAAAAATACCCGAAGATTGAGAATTATCAGGAGGTGCTGCACCGCGAGTTTGAAATCTCCAACCGTTTTCTGGCCGGCCAATGGTTCAAGCTCTGGGGTTACATCCCTTTTTTTCCTTCGATGGACAAAACGGTCGGCATGTATGAGAAGCTGATCAAGAACGGCCCGTACAGCGAGGTCGCGCCGCAGGCCCAGTTGAACATCGGAGCCGCGCGCGAAAACCAGGTCAGCTTTTTCAACCGCGTGGACCCGTTCCGCGAGGCGGTCAAGGCCTATGAGACGGCGTCCGACCGTTATCGCGAGGACAAGGCCGTCGCCGCCGAGGCGCTCTTCAAGGCCGGCCGCGCCTATTACAAGCAGGCGCGCAAGGCCGAATACGACCAGGGTGTCGCCGGCCAGGCCATTGCCACGTTCAGCGATTTCATCGTGCTCTACCCCGGCGACTCGCGCGCGCCCGACGCGCAACGGATGATCGGCGAACTCAAGACAGAACAGGCGCGCGGCAGCTTCGAGGTCGCCCGGTTCTACGAGAAAAAGGGACGGTGGGACGGCGCGCTGGTTTATTACAATGAAGCCCTGCTCAAGGACCCCAATTCGCAATACGCGGAGGAAGCCAAGCAACGCATCGACGCCATCAAAAAGCGGGCTGAGACCCGCACGGCCCGGAAATAACATGCGTCCGATGGCACTGCTCTGCGTCGCGGGTCTGGCCCTCGGGCTGTGCGGGTGCGCGGGATACCGGCTCGGCCCGACGAACCCGGAATCGACCGGCGGACGGACGATCCAGGTGAATTACTTTGAGAACAAAACGATGGAACCGCGCCTCGCCGACGCGGTCAACCACGCGCTGCGCAAGAGCCTGCAACAGGACGGCTCGTACCGGCTCAACACGGGCGGCGACGCCGACATCATCGTGAACGGCTCCATTTTGAAGTATGAGCGGCAGGGTGTTTCGTTTCTGCCGAACGACGTGATCACGGTGCGCGACTATCAGGTCACGATGACCGTGAGGGTCACCGCCACGGAACGCGTCAGCGGCAAGGTCCTTCTCGACCGCGACGTGACGGGCCGCACCACCGTGCGCGTGGGCTCGGACCTGCCGAGCGTCGAGCGTCAGGCGCTGCCTCTGCTGGCGGACAACCTGGCGAGAAACGCGACGACATTACTGGTGGAAGGAACCTGGTAGCGTGAACCGTTTGCTGTCATCTTGCGTTCCGATTTTGTTTGCCATGCTTGCCGCGACTCGGCTGCTCGCGGGCGACTGGCCGCAATGGCACGGGCCGTCGCGCGATTGCCGGATTCCCGACGGCGAGCCGTTGCCCGCCTCGTTGCCGGGCGATCTGAAGGCCGTCTGGAAAACTCCTGTCGGCAGCGGCTTTTCTTCGCCCGTCGTGGCCGGAGGCAGGCTGGTGTATCTGGACGAAAACGGGAAAGAAGAGGTCGCGCACCTGCTGGATGCGGCGACGGGAAAAGAAATCTGGAAAGTTCCATTTGCCGACCGCTTCGAGGATGAGTGGGGCTCCGGTCCGCGCAGCACTCCGTTCGTGGACGGCGACCGCGTCTATGCCCAATCATGTTCCGGCGAGTTCCGGTGCTTCGCTCTGGCTGATGGAAAAGTGATCTGGGGAACAAGCTTTCAAAAGGATTTCGGCGTCAAATTTCTCGGCTCGAAAGCCAGCTCCGGCACCGCGACGCGCCGCGGGAACAACGGCTCCGGCATCGCGGACGGCGGCGCGGTGATCGTGCCCGTCGGCAGCACCGAAGGCGCGACGCTGGTCGCCTTCGACAAGCTCACGGGCAAGATCCTGTGGAAATCGGGAGACGACGAGGCGGCTTATTCGTCGCCACTGATTGCCACGCTCGCGGGTGTCCGGCAGATCGTTTATCTCTCCGCGGATTCGCTGGCGGGTTACGATCCGAACAATGGCAAAATCCTTTGGCGCGTGCCGTTGAAGACCGGCGCGAAGCGACACGCCTGTTCGCCCGTCATCCTCGGCGACACGGTGACGGTGAACTCATACACACTGGGCACTCTCTGTTTCAGCATTGCGAAGGATGGCGCCGGCCTGAAAGCCGCCCGGGTCTGGGTGAACACGGACCTGAAGACAAATCTCGGCACGGCGGTCCCCTCGGGCGGCTATCTGTTCAACCAGGGCGCGAACCGGGATTACGTCTGCTTTGACGCCGCGACCGGGGAAATCAAGTGGTCGCAGGCCGGATTCGGCCAGGGCAAAAAGGATTATTCCTCCTCCATTGTGGCCGGGAAAAAGCTGCTTGTGTTGAACGAGGAAGGCACCTTGCTGTTGCTGGCGGCGACTCCGACGAAGTACACCGAACTGGGGCGCGCGCAGGTCTGTGGCAACACCTGGAGTTTTCCCGCATACGCCGGTGGCAAATTGTACGTCCGCGACGGACGCCAGCTTGCGTGTTACAATCTGGCAAACGAAAATTGAAGGCTCTGCGGTTGGACTTGTTTGCGCGTATCAGAATTCTATTGTCCCCTCGGTGCGTGAACGCCGCTCAAAACGAAGATTCAAGCGCTCGGGTTTCGCCTGCGGAGCGTTCGCGGGCGTGTTGTTCATCGGGTTCAAGGTGCTCAAGACCCCCGGCTCGATCCCCCGGAGCGACCTGCTGCTCGCTCTCGCGGTGATTCTGCTTTGCGGGACCGTCGGCGGCTTCATCTGTTCGATGCTCGGCGCGGTTTTCGGTTCATCCGATCAGGACGATTGAACTCCAAACTTTGAACCTTGAGTGGCGAGAAGTTTTTTGGCGACAGACATTGCTGTGAATGCTTTTATCTCCCGGCAAATGAAAGTTCGTCCCGCGACGCATGACGATCTGCCCGGCATTCTGGAGATTTACAACGAGGCGGTGCTGAACACCACCGCCACCTACGATTACGAACCCCGCACCCTGGAACACCGCACCGCCTGGTTCGAGGACCACGTGAAGAGCGGTCTTCCCGTGTTTGTCGCACTGGCCGAGGACGGGCGGGTCGTCGGCTGGAGCGCGTTGAATCGTTACCATGATCGCAAAGGTTACCAGTTCACCACGGAAAACTCTGTGTATGTCGCGGCGGGCCATCGTGGCAAAGGCATCGGCCGGTTGCTGATGAAACCGCTCGTCGAAGCGGCCCGGGCGCGCGGCCTGCACGCGATCCTCGCCGGCATTGACGCGGAGAACGAAGCGAGCGTCCGCCTGCACGCGTCGTTCGGTTTCGTGAAGGCCGCGCATTTCACGCAGGTCGGCTTCAAATTCGGCCGCTGGCTCGACGTGGTTTACATGGAACTGCTGCTTTGAGCCGCAGCGGGCCGCGCGTTTCGAACACCATGAACAATCCAACTGCCGTCCGTCATGAAAAGACGCTTCTGATCCGGCCCGAGTTCCTGAATCACGGCGGGACGCTGTTCGGCGGCTACATGATGCAATGGGCCGACGATATGGCGTACAACGCCGCGTCGCTCGCCTTTCCGTCCGCCGGTTTTGTCACCAAACTTTTCGGCCAGTTCGATTTCAAGTCGCCGGTGCGCGGCGGCGACATCATCAAGATTTTCAGCGAGGTCGAAAGCCGCGGCGCGACCTCGTGCAAAATCCTGGTGTGGGCGGTGAACGCCCGGACTGGCATTGAGGTCTTTCGCACATTCGCCGTGATGGTCAATGTGCGCAACGGAAGGAAGGTTTCGCTGGACGAACCGCTCGCGCCCGGGCCGCCGGCAAAAAAGCGGGAAGATTGAATGTCGATCCCGCGCCGCGTGTCCAAACCGCCGATACGTCATCGCCGGTCAGAATCCGAAAACAGACAAATGTGATCCATGTCATCCTTGCCTTCCCGAAATCATTCGCATTGTTTCGACACCGGCCCGGGTGCGTCGGCGAATCATCTCTTCACTTTCGGCCTTGGCTTCCTCCTCGCAGTAGCGGCCGCGCGAGCCGCAAACCGCCCAGGATTGTTGCAGGAGGATTTTCCATTTCAGGGCGCATGCATCAGCGCGAAATTTCCCGGTCACAACGTCGCGATGAAAGGCCTGGCCATTCGCGCGGGCAACGGCGTGAGCATGCTGTTCGACACCGAACTGTTGCGCATGGCGGCGGGTTGGACGGGTGGTTACATCACGACGCGCGGCGTTGCGTTCGACGGCGAGCATGGCGTCCACCCGTCGATCGAGGGCGAACAGAAGTTCGGCGTGGCGCCGGTTCCGGGCTGGGCCGATGCGCGCGGTGAATTTGGCGACCCGCGCTCCGAGCCGTTCGGTCCGCTGCCGGACGATTGGGCGCACTGGGACGGGCTTTACGTGCATGGAACAAACGTCGTTCTCGCCTACACGGTTCACGGCACTAAGATTTACGAGCAGCCTTCGAGTGTTGCCAGCGGGGGACAAATCGGCTTTGTGCGGACGTTTCGAATCGAAAAAACCGGGGACGCCCTTGCGATGGTCGTATGTGAGGTGGGTGGTGCGAGCGGCGAGGCCAAAGGCAATGTCGCGCATCTGACCACCCCGGACGGTGTTGTGACGGCCGTCGGCGCGGTGGATTTGCCCACAGACGCCGGACTCGAGGTTGTCGGCAATCGCGTCGTGTTGCGCCTGCCGAAAGGCGCGCCGGCGGGCACGTTCAAGCTCGTCATCTGGAATGGGAGCGCGGCAGACCTGACGAAATTCGCCGAGCTGATTGCGGGCAAACCTGCGCTGGTTGATTTTGCCAGAGGCGGGCCGGCGCATTGGGAACAGGAGGTCGTGACAAAGGGCGCGCTCGAGACCAGCAAGACGCCCGACGGCGCTTATGTCACGGACAGCCTGACGCCCCCACTGGACAACCCGTGGAAGCGTCGCGTGCGCCTCAGCGGCCTCGATTTTTTCGCCGACGGCAAACGCGCCGCGCTGTGCACGTGGGACGGCGACATCTGGATCGTTTCGGGCATCGATGGGAAACTGGAGAACCTCAGGTGGCGCCGCTTCGCCTCGGGCATGTATGAAACGCTCGGCCTGAAAATCGTGAACGGCGTGATTTACACCTCGGGCCGCGACCAGATCACGCGTTATCGTGATCTGAACAATGACGGCGAGGCCGATTACTACGAGAATTTCTGCAACCTCTACACTTCGACCGAAGGCTTCCACGAGTTTGTGTTTGATTTGCAGACGGACCGGGACGGGAATTTTTATTTTGCAAAAGCGGGTCCGGTGAATCCGGGCGGCCAGGGATTCCAGCGCATCGCCGCGAATGCCGGCACCCTGATGAAGGTTTCGGCGGACGGCAAAAAGCTCGAAGTCATCGCCACCGGTTTCCGCGCACCCAACGGCATCGGTGTCAGTCCAACGGGCCAGCTCACGACCGGCGACAATCAGGGCACCTGGGTCCCGACCGATCCGCTGAACTGGATCAAGTCCGGCGGTTTTTACGGCGTCGAGGACACGTCGCACCGCAATCCCATTCCTGAATTCAAGCAGCCGTTGATGTGGTTTGCCTACCGCGAGTATGACAATTCGACCGGCGGCCAGGCCTGGGTCACCAGCGACAAATGGGGCCCGTTCCAGGGCGAGCTGCTTCACACTTCGTACGGCAAGTGCGCGCTTTACCTCATCGCGAAAGAACAAGTCAGCAACCTGATGCAAGGAGGCGCGGTGAGGTTCCCTCTCAAGTTCGGGTCGTCAGCCATGCGTCCGCGCTTCAATCCGGGCGACGGCCAGCTTTACGTCTGCGGGCTGCAAGGCTGGCAGACCGAGGCGGCGAAACTCAGCGGCTTCGATCGCGTGCGTTACACCGGCAAACCGGTCTATATGGCGCGCGGTTTGAAGGTGGACAAGACCGGTGTCCACATTACCTTCACGCAACCGCTCGACGCGCGGGAGGCGGCCGACCCGCAAAATTACAGCGGCAAACGGTGGAACTACCGCCGGACTTCCAATTACGGCTCGGATGAATACTCGGTGGCCGATCCAAACCGAAAAGGCCGCGACACGCTCAATATCAAGGCGGCGAACCTTTCCAACGACGGCAAAACGGTCACACTGGCGGTGGACGATCTGCGTCCGGCCAACGTCGAAATCATCCGGTTCAACCTCAGGGCCCGGGATGGCACGGCGATGGATTCCGAGATTCAACACACGATCAACGCGATCCCGTGAATGTGGCGCGCCTGCTCGATAATGCCGGCGGTGGTGATGACTGTTGCAGCGTATGCTTGCCCGAAAAAATTGTGGTCAGAAAGACCAATGGTCACCCGTTTTGAATTCCGTGATTGAGTACGGCGCGCCTATGCGCAAAAGGTTTCGCATGTCCCGTTCGTTGATCGCGCCACTGGCGTGTTTCGCCGTCGCATGTTTCGGCGCGACGGGTGCGGTCGCCGCTGACCATCTCGAACCCGGGCTGGCAGTTACATTCACCGCGCTCGATGGCGACAAGGTGAATGCCACCGACACGGCGGTGCTGCCCAACGCCTGGCTTTACGTGCCCGCAGGCAAATCGCCGACACCATTCATCCCGCCCGGAAAATTTTCGGCGGAATGGAACGGGTTCATCGCGTCGGAGATCAGGGACAATTACACGTTCCAGGCCGAACTGAATGGTGCGATGAAACTGGAAATCAACGGCGCCGCTGTTTTGGAGGCAGCCGCGGCGGGAACCAATACTGCCCCGACAAAGCCGGTTCGGCTGAACAAAGGCACGAACACCTTCAAACTTCATTTTACGAGTCCGGCGCAGGGCGACGCGTTCATTCGCCTCACCTGGTCGTCGAAGGAATTCGCGCCGGAACCGGTCGCGTCCGCTGCGTTGACTCACGAGGCCACGGCCGCGTTGCAAAAGGCTGATCAACTGCGCGCGGGGCGTGAATTGTTCATCGAGTTTCGCTGTGCGAAATGCCACAGCCCTCTCCCTGTCTCCCTCTCCCCGTCGTATGGGGAGAAGGACGGGGCGAGGGGCGCGCTTCCCGAACTGGCCATGGATGCGCCTTTGTTCGAGGGCATCGGATCGCGGCGGAATCTCGACTGGCTGGCGCGCTGGATCGCCGACCCGAAATCGCTGCGGCCAACCGCGCACATGCCGAAATTGCTGGGCGGCACAAAAGCAGCGGAAGATGCCGGAGCTGCCGCGGCGTTTCTCGCGTCGTCGAAATCGGGCCCGCCCGTGTCGGAATCGCGGGATGCGAAAACCGAGACAATCGCCGCGGGCAAAAAACTTTTTGACACGCTGCATTGCATTGCCTGTCACAACACGCCTGCCACGACCGAGAATGACGCGCAGAAAATCTCATTCACTCATGTTCGCGAAAAGTTCGCTCCCGGCGCGCTGGTCGCGTTCCTGCAAAAACCGGAGCAACAGTACGCCTGGATTCGGATGCCCAATTTCAAACTGAGCGCCGACGAGGCCACCCAACTGGCCGCCTTCGCCGAATCCGCGGCGGACAGGCCGAAGGAGGTTTCCGCGCCGACGGACTCGGCGATCATCGAACGCGGCAGAAAAATCATTCAAACGAGTGGTTGCCTGAACTGCCACGTGTCGAAAATCGAAAACCAGTTCAAGGCCGAAGCACTCGCCGGGTTGACACAGGAAAAATGGAAGCAGGGTTGCCTTGCCGAAAACACGGGCGACGGGTCAAAGGCGCCGTGGTTTGGTTTTGGCGGAGACGAACGCGCGGCGCTGCGGGCGTTCCTCGCGACCGACCGCGCTTCGCTGGCGCGCCACGTCCCCGCTGAATTCGCCGAACGCCAGACCCGCCGGTTGCGCTGCGCCGAGTGCCACGGAAAATACGAGGGCTTTCCCCCCCTTGAAATACTCGGCGGGAAATTGAAGCCGGAATGGATGCGGGCGTTCATCGGCGCCGCGGTGGATTACAAACCGCGTCCATGGATCGAAGCGCGAATGCCGGCCTTCGCGAATTACGCCGCCGAACTCGCGGCCGGTCTGGCGGAACAGCACGGCCTCCCGCCGCAAACGCCCGTCGAGCCGCCCGTTGACCAGGATGCGGCGAAGATTGGCCGCAAACTGGTGTCGGCCAGCGGCGGTTTTTTCTGCGTCTCCTGCCACGCCGTGGGCAGCGTGGCCGCGCAGCAGGTCTTCGAGAGCAATGGCATCAACCTCGCCCACACCGGCGCACGCCTGCGAAAGGACTATTATCACCGCTGGGTGCGGAGTCCCTTGCGCGTCGAGCCGGCGACCAAGATGCCGGTTTACTTCGACACCGAAGGCCGGAGCCCGCTGACCGACTACTACGACGGCGACGGCGACAAACAAATCGAGGCGATCTGGCAATACATCCGGCTTGGCGACAAAATGCCTTCGCCCGCGGAACCGCAGTGAAGCCGGCGGGACGACCGGCCTGCGAACGAACGCTTGACCGGTTTCCCTTCCGACAACTACAAATCTCCACACACTCGTTATGGCAATCCAAATCAGGCTGATTCTTGTCCTGTTTCTGATATCGCTCGCGTCCGGTTGTGTTTCGCCGGGCGGCAACAGCGGCGCGAAGAACACTTCGGGCGGCTGGAAGCCGCTGTTCGATGGGAAGACGTTTGCGGGGTGGCGCGGTTACCGGATGAAAGCCATGCCGGCGAAGGGCTGGAAGATCGAGGACGGCATTTTGAAAAAGGTCGGCGGCGAACGCGGCGGCGATATTATTACAGAAGAGACCTTCGACAACTTTGAGTTGAGCTGGGAATGGCGCATCAACAAGGGCGGCAACAATGGCATCAAGTACCTCGTCACGGAGGAGCGTCCTTCCGCGCCGGGTCCCGAATATCAGATGATCGATGATGCGGCGAACGAAGACGGGAAACTGGGTCCCAAACATGCCACCGCCTCGTTCTACGACGTTCTGCCGCCGTCCGCCGACGCGCCGCACAAACCGGCCGGTGAATGGAACCAGTCCCGACTATTGATCCAGGGCAACCACGTCGAGCACTGGCTCAACGGGAAGAAGGTGCTCGAATATGAGCTCGGCAGCGACGTGGTGAAGGCCGCGGTCGCGAAGAGCAAATTCAAGAATTCACCGGGCTTCGGTGAGAAGATCAAAGGCCACATCCTGCTGACCGACCATCACGACGAGTGCTGGTTTCGGAACATCAGGATTCGGGAGCTAAGTCACGTGCGAGCCTTTTAAATCGCGCAATGAGCAAGCACGAACAACGGATCGCATTGCTAATGGTTCTTGGGTTGGTTTCCGGAACCTTCTGGTATTTTTCCGGCGAGCTTGGTTTGCCTTGGATTCTGATCACAACTTTGATCTGCGTTCCGATTCTCACGGTTTGGTATTTAAAAGGTCGAAAGGACAAGTGAAAGGAAGCCCGCGAATATAATCCCGAATGAAAGTCTCGTTTCGTTTTGTAGTGGTGTTCTGCTTTTGTCTGATCATTTTTCTGAAACAGTCGGCGCTCTGTGAAACTCAAAGTTTTATCGGCGCATCTGTTCCCTCTCAACCGCCCAAGCCGTCTCCACTCACTCCAGACGAGGAACTCGCGACCTTCAGCGTCCCGCCCGGTTTCAAAGTCGAACTGGTCGCCGCCGAGCCGGACGGCGTCAAGTTCGTCACCGTGGCGTTCGATCACGCGGGCCGCATGTGGACGATGACGGCGCTGGAATATCCGCTCGATGCCAACGAGGCCGGCGCCGAAGCGAAGGCGCTGTTCGCCCGCGGCGGTCGCGATCGGGTGTTGATTTTCGACACGCCCACCGCGGCGGGCCCGCAGAAACCGCGCACGTTCGCCGAAGGGCTGGTGATGCCGCTGGGAATGCTGCCCTACAAGGACGGCGCCTACGTCCAGTACGGCACCGAGATCCGTTTTTATCGCGACACCAATGGAGATGGCAAAGCGGACACATTCGCGCCGGTGCTGACCGGATTTGGCATCGAAGACTCGCATCTCTTCCCGCATCAGTTCACGCGCGCGCCGGGCGGCTGGATTCTCATGGCACAGGGAGCTTTCAATTACTCGAAGGTAAGGACCGAATCGGGCGACGTGACCACGTTCAACAAGACCAAGCTCGCGCGCTTCACTCCAGACGGAAAACGCTTCGAGATCATCGGCTGGGGCCCGTGCAACATCTGGGGTCTGGTCGTTGACCGGCTGGGCGAGGTGTTCATCCAGGAGGCGAACGATCAGGGCTGGCCGATGATGCCGTTTCTTGAAGGCGCGTCGTATCCGCTCTGCGGCGACGATGTGCCGCGGCCCTACGCGCCGCCTTTCCCGAAGACCGGCGAAAAAGAAATGGGCGGCACGGGTCTGAGCGGGCTCGCGTTGAGCGAGGGCGGCGACAGTTTTCCCGGCGCGTATCGAGACGTGTTTTACATCGCCAACCCGATCACAGGAAAAATTCAGGCGATTCGCTGTCATCGAGGCTTGGATCAACTCGAAACTCGAAACTCGAAACTCGAAACTTTCGGAAAC
>DATNDF010000012.1 GCA_035607015.1 Candidatus Angelobacter sp.
CCGACGCACGACGTGGCTGACGAAGCCGCAGCCTACAAGCTGGCCGATGAGCCGTTTCCCGGCAAATTCGGAATATTTTACAAAGCCAACCGTCCGACAAAAAACAAACTCGAAGCGGACATCAACGCGAAAGCACGGGAACGGGTTCAGGGCTTGAAGGACTGGCAGATACTGAAACAGAATTTCGAGCGGATGAAGTGATTCATCCACTGTTTTCCGTGGCCGCCGATGTGAATCGGCGGCTTTTTTTTCGGCGAGGACGCTGAGGTCATTGCAGCTTTACTTGACGGAGTCGCCTCAGCTTCTCATTTTGTTCCAGGAAGCGCACAACTGATTGACGAAACTATGCCGATCTACGAATTCGCCTGCCCGAAGTGCCGGAGGGTTTTCAACTTCCTCTCCAAACGGTTGAACCCCGACCGGCTGCCGGCCTGCCCCAAGTGCGGCAATAAGAGGATGACCAAGCAAATAAGCCGCTTCGCCATGACCAGGGGTTTGAAGGAACCGGCGAAAGGCGGGGCCGGAGGCGAAGACGAAGGGCCGATGCCGGACATGGACGATCCGCGGATGATGCGCGCCATGAGCGAAATGGAACACGACCTGGAGCACCTGGACGAAAACAACCCGAAGCACATGGCCCACATGATGCGGAAGATGAAAGACATCTTGCCGCCCGGCACAATGCCCAAGGAACTCGATGTGGCCATCAAACGCCTCGAAGCCGGGGAAGATCCGGAGAAGATCGAGGCTGACATGGGTGATCTGCTCGGCGATTTCATGGGCGGCGAGGAAGGCGGACCGGGCAGTGGCGGCGGATACACGAAGGACAGCGGGCTTTACGATTATTGAAATATGAAACGTAACGCTTGAATTCTCTTTCCATGTTTCGCACAAATGCCCCACCTCCACGAAAAGATCGATTTCACGGTCGCGATTTTCGTCGTGAATGACGGCAAGGTGCTGCTCATTCATCATCGCAAACTCGACAAATGGCTGCCGCTCGGCGGCCACATTGAACTGGACGAAGATCCGGAAATCGCTGCATTGCGCGAGGCGAAGGAGGAGAGCGGCCTCGACGTGGAACTCCTCGGCGAGCGTCCGCCCACCACCGAGCCGGGCACACGCGCGTTGATAGCTCCGCGTTTCCTCGACATCCATCGCATCACCGACACGCACGAGCACATCGGCATGATTTACTGGGCGCGACCGAAGAATGGCCGGGTTGCCCTATCCGCCGTCGAGCATCACTCTATTCGCTGGTGTTCCAACGCCGACCTCGACACACTCCTGCCGCCAATGTCGAACGCTGTGAAATGGTATTGTCGCAAAGCCCTGGAAGAAGTCCCCAGCCCGTCATCCGAAGTTCAAGATTGAGTGCCAACTGATCGGCGCCGAGGATGAATTTCAACCGGGCAAAAACAGGTGTCTTTGTTCTCGAAGGGCTCAATGCGGTCTCGACGACTTATTATTTTTACTACCTTTATTTTTTCACAGAGCGGACATTTCACTTTGACAAGTTTCACAATCTTCTACTTGCGGCAGCGTTGGGATTTCTCTACACGATAGCGTCAGCCCTTTGCGGGCGTTTTGCGCAGAAGCGCGGATATTTTCTCTCGTTAAAGATCGGCTTCGCGACCATGGCTGGCTCCCTGGCAGTCGGGGCGGTCGTCACAAGTTTGCCGGGCCACCTTCTCGTGATGACCGTCTGCAACATTGGGATGTGCTTTACATGGCCGACGCTGGAGGCGCTGGTCAGCGAAAACGAGCCGCCCTTGCGCCTGCAAAGAATGGTGGGCATCTACAACCTCGTCTGGGCGGGCGGCGGAGCGTTCGCCTATTTCACCGGCGGCGCAATGCTGGAAAACCTGGGCCTGCGCAGCATATTCATAACACCCGGGATGATAATCCTCGTTCAACTCGCGTTCCTGCTTCGGCTCGAGCACGCCGGCCGAATGCCCGCCGGACAGCCTCAAGCGACGGAGGCGCCAAACAAAATTGCCCCGGCGCACCCGGAAGATCGACTGCGTTCGCCTGTAAGTCCGCAAACGTTTTTGAAGATGGCTTGGCTCGCCAATCCGTTCGCCTACCTCGCGATCAACACGCTGATTGCTGTGATGCCGAGTCTTGCGAAGCATCTGGAGCTGACGCCTCAACTTGCTGGCTTCTGCGGATCGCTCTGGATGTTCGTGCGCTTTGTGGCGTTCTGGCTGTTGTGGCGCCGGCCCGGCTGGCACTACCGTTTTCGCTGGCTGGCCGGCGCCTATGCGGCGCTGATCGTCAGCTTCGGACTGATTCTGCTGGCCCCGAATGTTGGCGTGCTTGTCGCCGCGCAATGCGTATTTGGATTCGCGACCGGACTGATCTATTACTCATCGTTGTATTACGCGATGGATGTAGGTGAAACCAAAGGGGAGCATGGTGGTCTTCACGAGGCGGCCCTTGGCGCCGGCAGTTGCGCGGGGCCGGGCATTGGCGCGGCTGCCCTGCACTTTTTTCCGAACAATCCGGATGGTAGCACGTGGGCGGTGAGTGCGCTGCTGTTGGCCGGGTTGGCCGGCCTCTTCGCGCTCCGGTTTTGGCGCCGTTCCGATTCTCCCTTGCTACAAAATGGCCAAACCCATCATGCTGGCGGCAATTAAGAAAGAAAACCTATGTCATTACTCGCAGGCAAAGTCGGAATCGTCTTCGGCGTCGCAAACAAACGCTCAATCGCCTGGGCCATCGCGCAGGCGTGGCATCGTGAGGGTGCGAAGCTCGCGTTTACTTATCAGGGTGAACGGCTCAAGGACAACGTGGAGGAACTCGTCGGCACCTTCGGCGCGGACACGTTGCTGATGGAATGCGATGTGACCAAAGATGATCACATTGCCCGGGTGTTTGACGAAGTCAGGAAAAAATCCGGCAAATTACACCTGCTATTGCATTCGGTCGCATTCGCGCCAAAAGACGCGTTGGAAGGGGAGTTTGTGAACACAAGCCGCGAAGCGTTCCGCGTGGCACACGACGTGAGCGCGTACTCGCTCGTGGCACTGTCGCGCGGCGCAACGCCGCTGATGACCGAGGGTGGAAGTATCGTTGCGATGAGTTACTACGGTTCGGAAAAAGTAGTGCCGCATTACAACGTCATGGGCGTGGCCAAGGCATCGCTGGAAGCCAGCACTCGTTATCTCGCCTACGATCTTGGTCCGAAAAAAATCCGCGTGAACTGCATCAGCGCCGGACCGGTGAACACACTGGCCGCGCGCGGCATTGCCGGTTTCACCGAAATGCTGAAATATTACGAAGCCCACGCCCCACTCAAACGCAATGTTTTGCCCGACGAACTCGGGGCCGCCGGCGCATTCCTTGCCAGCGATGGTGCCGCCGCCATCACCGGCCAGGTGATCTACGTTGACTGCGGGTATCAGATCATGGGGATGTAAATCGGCATCCTCACTGCTTTCACCACGGTCGGGCATCTTGATATTCAGTTCGAGTTGGCCGATCCGCCCATCGTTGGGCCGGACGGCGTCACCGCGGTCGTCAATTTGATACCCGGCGAGACACTTCAAAGTGTTGCCTTTCTCCAAGCCACCGGACCTGACGGGTCGCGAAGAGTTTTCCCGGAGTCGCATTGGACGACGCTGCCTTCGACGCCGAGAGCGTCATCCGGTCCCCAGCAACGGGAACTTCCGCCGCGCTTCTGTTACAGATCGAAGTGCCGGCCCAAATGCGCTGCTCCATGAATCCACCACGGATGGGCGCATGCCTGAACGTTCTTTGGTCAGACACGAAGCCGGAGACGTGGGCACGTTCGGAGTTGAACGAGTCGACGTTCATTTTTTCGAGGCCCTTTTCCGTATTGCTCAACGCGAACAACAGTTTTTGTTTTCTTTTTTGCGCGTCCATTTCTATTATGCGCCTCCTTTCGGAAGCGAAATGATTTGTGCTGACTAAAACTCACATTGGAATATGCCCCTGACACATACCCGAGAACTGTTCGCCAAGGCCCTTAAAGGCAAGTATGCCGTGGGGGCGTTCAACGTCAACAACATGGAGCTTCTTCAGGCCATCGTGGAAGCCTGCGAAGAGGAAAAGGCGCCCGTGATGCTCCAGATTTCAAAGGGCGCCCGTCAATATGCAAACCCGGTGTATTTGAAAAAACTCATCGAAGCGGCGGTAAGCCTGTCCAATATTCCCATCGCGGTTCATCTTGATCATGGAGATTCCTTTGAACTTTGCAAGGAATGCGTCGACGAGGGGTTTACCAGCGTGATGATCGACGGCAGTCATCTGCCCTTCGATCAGAACGTTGCCCTGTGCAAGAGGGTCGTCGAATATGCTCACAAACATGATTGCGTCGTAGAGGGGGAGCTCGGAATGCTGGTGGGTGCGCAACACGACGATGGTGAGGAAGGTGGAGGTTACTCGAAAGGCGGAGTTTACACGCACCCGGATGAAGCTGTTGAATTCGTCAAAGGCACCGGTGTGGACTCTCTGGCTGTGGCCATCGGAAACTCCCACGGCGCCTATAAATTCAAAGGCGACCAACACCTCAACCTGGAACGCTTGAAAGCCATCAAGAAAGCTCTCATGGACGCAGGTCTGGGGGATTACCCTCTAGTGCTCCACGGGGCGTCCAGCGTTCCCAAAGATCTGGTTCAGGAGATCAACAAATACGGCGGCAAACTCGGCGACGACACGGCGGGTGTTCCTGAAGCGGATATCGAGATCGCC
>DATNDF010000013.1 GCA_035607015.1 Candidatus Angelobacter sp.
AACGTTCGCCGGCGATCTGCAACTTGCGCAACGCGTCTTCCACGTTCTTGTGCTCGCGCGCAAACTCCGCGCCGAGCCGCTTGGCCGCCCGGTCGATGGCCTCCAGTCGCTCGAACTCGCGCAGCCGCGCCGCGCGCCCCGCGAGGATGTCCTCCACGTCCCGCCGCACGCGAACGATGAGGGTCGGGCTGAAGGTATAAAAGCCGTCGAATTGTTTCTGTTCAAAATGTTTCGCGCTGTTCGCCTGTCGGCAAACCACCATCGCCTGCAGGTGATGCCCCTGATACAGAACGGTCCAGAGTGGCGTCAGTGCCCTGTGGCTCGTGGCCAGGAACTTCAAATGACCGTGGCGCGGGGGACGCCGTCCTTTGGCGATGACACGCGCCTCCTCCAGCGTCGCGGCAAGCTGCCAGTAGCGTTCACGATGCGGCTCGAAATGCCCGAACTCCTGCATCGTCGCCTGAAGAAAGCCGTTCGCCTCCTCGAGCGCCAGCTCTTCGATGGCGTGGCTCGCAGCGAGGACGGCGTCGGCATCGAACCGGTAGAAATGGTTCTCGACCATGCCGGAAGAAATCGCGCAGGAGCAGGGTTTGCCTTTCTCGTCGGTGTTCCAGACCGACGAGTCCATGGGCAGGTAGTCGCGGACGTGGCGCAGGAAATCTTCGTTGGACAACGGCTTCTTCTTCGGCACAGGCGAAACTTAGGTGCGGTGATTCAGGCTGACAAGCGGAATTCCGTTTTCAATCGCCCAGCAGTTTCTTCAACTGATCGCGCGCGGCCGATTCGCGGGACTTTTCCTCCGGCGGCGGAACAAACACCCGGCGGACAAACTCGAAGTATTCGCAGAAATTGCCCACGTTTTTTTCAAAGACGGGTTCGGCGCGGCGGTCCCGGCACTGGTGGGCTGCGCGGGCGTCGTAGCTCACGCAATTCAGGCACACCCGCAGGTCGGCCCTGCACCGCGGACAGCTTTCGCCGCGGCCCGGCTGCCCGGACAGCGTCCATTGTTCTCCGCACTTCCAGCAGTGCCGCGTCACGGCGGAAAGTTTAGCAAATCACGCGGAGCTGACAACCCCTGGCGGAGATATTTCCGCGCAAAAACAAAACAGGCGCGGAACGGGTCCGCGCCTGCGACCGAACACGGGCGGCGCTCCTACGCGCGCCTCAAAAATGCGCGGCGATATACCGCGAATCCAAGAAGGCCAAGGCCCGCCATCGCCGCGTACTCGCGCGGTTCGGGAACGGGCGTAACCGTGGAGGAAACGGTCAGATCATCGATACCCAGACCGTGGTCGTTGCCCGTGTCGTTAGCGTCGAACCAACGCAGAAACAGTTCGTCGCCGGGATTCAACACCACGCCCGTTAAGAGAACGTTGGAAAAAATCGTTCGATTCGCAGCAGCATTGCCGTCCAATACTGCGGTGGTTGACGTATGCACGGGACTTGCAAAGTCGAGCGCGTTAAAAACGGTCCACGCTCCGGCACCAGGCGGATTGCCAGCGTCAGCACTGGTGATCGCGGAGCTGCTCACCTGATAACTGAACTGCAACGACTGCGCGTTTGTGTTGGCGTTTCTCCACTGCTCGCCGGTGTAGCTGATGGTAAAATCTTGAAGTGAGTTTCCGGTGTCATTTTGCAGCCGCACGCCATAAGCGAGATTTCCAGGCGTTCCTGAGGCGAGCGATCCAAGTGCGCGGTCTATTGGGCTAGTGGTGCTCCCGTAGCTGAACAAAGAGCCGGTAGTAGAGGTTCCGGTGCTGGCGATGTAGTTGGTCACCGGCGGACTAATAGACCTGTCCGCGTACCAGCCCGATAGCGTCGAATTATCGGTCCACGAGTTGGCAGTTCCCGAAGTCGCGAGCGTGTCGAAGTTCTGGGAATACGTGCCTCCGCTCAAAAGAACCTGAGCCTGGGTGGCCGTTACAAGGCAGGCTGCTAAAGCCACTCCGCAAAAAGCTTGTTTCATAAATTCCTCTTGGTCGTCGGGACTCTCGTGTCTGGTTGAACTGGAACGGCGTGGAGAGTCGCGAGTCCGCGCCGGAAAAGCAAGGCCCATTTGTTCACACTTTGATTATTTCGTGCATAACTTTTGCGTGCGATCGACACCCGGGTAATTAGCATGATGCCGATGTCTGCCGGCTATCAACAACTCCTCGATGCTGCGGTTCAACACCTGGAGGAACTCAAGGCGAAGGGTGTCAAACTCGTTTCCCTGTCGCCTGAAGCGCGGGCCTGGCTCGACTCCGGGCAATCAAGCCAGGTGTTCGGTTCCAGCCGCCCTTCAGCGCCTCTTCAGCCGGGTTCGCGCAAGGCTTTGCCGCAGGGTTCGGACGCGGCGGGTCCCGTGCCGGCCTCGTCTGCTACGCCGGATCGGGCCGCCAGGGAAGCTGCGATGGCCGATCTTCGTGCGCGCGCGATGGTTTGCCAGAAATGTCCGCATCTGGCGGCATCGCGGAAAAATGTCGTGTTCGGGGTGGGCGACATTCATTCGCCGCTGATGTTCGTTGGAGAAGCGCCGGGCGCAGATGAAGATGCTCAAGGTGAACCGTTCGTCGGAAAGGCCGGCCAGCTTCTCACCAGGATCATCCAAACGATGGGGTTCACACGGGACACGGTCTATATCGCGAACATTCTGAAATGCAGGCCGGATACGCCCGGGCAGTCCGCCGGCAACCGCAAGCCGAAGCCCGAGGAAATGAGCACCTGCCTGCCGTACCTGCTGGCTCAACTTGATATCATCCAGCCCCCGGTGATCGTCGCGCTCGGCGCCACGGCGGTCGAAGGTCTGCTCGGCAAAATCGGAGGCATCACGAAACTAAGGGGGCAGTGGCGGGAGTTTCGCGGCGTGCCGGTGATGCCGACATATCACCCGGCTTACCTGCTGCGCAACGAATCGCTCGGCGAGAAGCGGAAAGTGTGGGAGGACATGCTGCAGGTGCTGGAGCGGCTGGGCCGGGCGATCAGTGAAAAGCAGCGGAGTTATTTCTTGAAGGCGTGACACTCGTTACGCCCGGGCGGCTTCGAATCTTCTCTTGCTCCGCT
>DATNDF010000014.1 GCA_035607015.1 Candidatus Angelobacter sp.
CGCCCGGCGGGCGGCGTCCTCGACCTCGGCGGCCGTCGCCCGATGCCGGCCGTAGGCGATGTTGTCGCGCACCGAGCCATCGAACAGAAAGACATCCTGCTGCACGATGGCCAGGAGATCCCGGTAGGTGTTGAGTCGAAAGTTCCGGATGTCGGAGCCATTGAGCAGAAGGCGGCCCCGGGTTGGATCGTGAAAACGGGCCACAAGATCGGTCACCGTCGTCTTCCCGGCGCCGCTGCGGCCCACCAGGGCAACCACGGTTCCGCCGGGCACGACAACATTGAATTCGCGCACCACGGGTTGGCCCTCGCGGTATTCAAACTCGACGTGTTCAAACCGGATTTCACGCACGACCGGCGGCGCGTCGCACGCATCGGGTTTGTCCGGCTTGTCGTCGTCCATGGCCAGCACCTCAAAGACGCGCTCCGTGGCCGCGAGCGAGCGCTGAAGCTCGGAGAAGGAATTCACGATGTTCCAGACCGGGTTCAGGAGCAGGAAGGTGTACCACTGGAACGCCATGATGTCGCCAATGGAGGCGCGGCTGACGAGGTTCAGGTATCCGCCGTACCAGACGATCACGACATTGACCGCGCCCAGCAACAGGCCCCAGGACGTCCACAAAACCATCTCGCGGCGCTGCGCGAACATCTCCTTGCGGAGCACGGTGTGCCGCCCGAGCATGTAGTCGAGCAATTCCCGCGTCTCCCGTCCGAACGCGCGGACGATGCGGATTCCCGAAAAGGTTTCGCCCACGCGGCCATCGATCCGTTCCACGTCCTTGCGGAGCGAACGGTAGATGGGCCGGATGCGTTTCGCGAACGTCAGACTCATCAACATGACACCGGGGATGATTGCCAGCGCCGTCAATGCCAGCCGCCAGTTCAACGTCAACAGCAGTGCCACGGCAACGACCAGGCGGAGGATGGAGATGGCGGGAGACATGATGGCCATCTGGAGAAGCCCGGTCGTCGTGTCCACGTCTCCGGTCAGCCGCGAAAGGATGCCGCCGGTCTTGAAGTCCCACAACTTTTGCAACGGCAGGTGCAGCAGCCGCTCGAACAACGACCGCCGGAGCGACAGCATCACGCGCACGTTCACCAGGCGCTGGCGATAATCTTTGAGTGCGCCGATCAGCCTGGAAAGGACGACCACACCGACAAACAGCATCCCCGCGAAGTGAAGGCGGGCAAGTCGCGACGCGAGGTCCAATGCGGCGTTTAGCAGCACCCTGTCGATGATGAACCGCATGAACAGCGGCTCGACCATCTCCAGTCCGGCAGCAAGCAATGCCAGGGCAAAAAGAGTGGCTATCGCGTAACGATGAGGCCGCAACCAGAGCAGATATTCCCGGAGGTACTTGCGCCGCCTGCCTCGAAGCTTCCCGCTGGACTCTGATGCCGATCCCTTAGCGGCCGTTTTTGCCGAAAGATCAGCAGGCTGGTGGTCGTCGCCGCCTTCCGCCAGATCGTCGAGCCGCCTTTGCCGGTAGTTTTGAATGAAGCCCCGATAACGGTGGCGCGAGGAGCGGAGGTGGCTCATCCGGTGCCGTCACTTTGCATGAAACCTCAGCAAGGCGTCAACTTCCGAGCACTTGTTGAAAAATCGGCGCCGATCTCGACCCCTTTCCTGAAAAAGCACAGCGGATCGTTTGCGGTTGCCACTCAAGACAACAAAAACGGTCAGGCGCGTCGTTCGCTGATCTGAAATACCCGGATGAAATAAACTTCGAGTGCCGGAAAGCTGTCGCAACATTGCGCGATTACAAAGCGCGTATGCTCCGGGTACTGCTGCATGTTGACCGGACTCGCGGTTCATCGAAATCAGTCATGCCGATCCGGTGGTCACGCCACCGGAAAAATCCGTTATGACGATCGCGTTACGGCGAACCAAAAGTTGGTTCCGAAGAGCAAACTGAAGGCCTGACAATGCACGGCGGCGAGTATGCGGCAACGACGCATCGCAGGCCATATCGAAAGACTGGAGAAACCCATGCTCAACTGGTCGGGCAATGGATCCCACGGAGCGCCTACCAGCCCGGACCCTGGCCCTGCTTCCAGGTCGGACTGAACCGTCCTGAGAACACCCCGGCGTTTACTCACGGAGATTTAACTGCCGCCCCAGCCGAAAGCCGGCCAGCACTCCGGCCTGGCAGCCGCGATTGTGGTCTTGCAACTGGTGCGATTGCGGCAGCACACTCTGCCGGTCGCGCACCTGAAAATGAGTTCACGAATCGTCGCATCGCCGCTCGCCGGACGGGTCGTCGGGTCGATCAACGACGCTTTTGTGCTGGCTGAATGGCGGGATGCCGGCGGACCCGCGGATCCGCCGCGTCTCATCGCTCCACCGCACATCCATCACAGCGACGACGAAGCCTGGTACGTGCTTGAGGGCACCTTGTGCGTCCGAGCGGGTGAAGATGAATTTGAAGCGCGCGCGGGTTCGAGCGTGTTCGTTCCACGCGGCACGCCCCATACCTACTGGAATCCTGCGCCGGTCCCTGTTCGCTATCTGCTCGTCATGACCGCGAATATTTTCCGGCTGATTGAGGAGATTCATACAATGTCAGATCGGACTCCCTCCGCCCTTCGAGCTGTGTTCAGGAAATACGATTCCGAACTTCTCGATCCGTAGCAGCCAACACCAAGATTCATCGCTGACGAGAGCCGCACGTCACCGTCCGCTCAACCAATATATTCACGCATTATTTTCAAATACCGCTGACAGGTTTCCTTGATGTCGCGATCGCCGGGATGCTGGTCCTGTTCGATGGAGGCATAGCCCTCGAAGCCGGTCTGCTTCAGCGTTTCGATGATGGCGCGGATGTCCATGACACCGTCACCGAACGGCGGGAACAGGTGCATGAGACCGTCGATGTCACGCATGTGCAGGTTCATCACGTGCCCTTTGAGCTTGTCAAGCGCCACGGGCGGGTACTCGCGCTCGAGCTGCACCCATCCGACGTCGAGGTTGCTGCCCAGCGCGGGATCGCGAATCGCGTCCCACAGCCGCAGAAACGCGTCCGCCCCCGGCACAAGCGTATGGGTGTGATTTTCAATCGAGAATTTAAGTCCGTGTGATTTCGCACACGTGAGGCAATCCCTGACGGTCGCAACAAACCCGTTCCATACCCGCTCAAAATCGAAACCAGCGGCGACGTCAATGTGGAATTTCTCATCCGGCTTTGGCTTCTCGATATCGTAGTAGCGTGGCAGGTAATACGTCGGGCCCTTCAATTCGAGCGCCCACGGCGCGACGATGTTGATGATTGTGGCTTCAAATCTTTTTCCTACCCGGCAACCTCCTTCGAAATAATCGAGGGCCTGTTCCCGGACATCGCGTTGCGTGCTGGACAGTCCTTCAACCACCGGCTGGAACATGACAAATTGCGACACTCGAAGTTTATACCGGTCAAGTTTCTGCTTGAGACGGTCCACGCGGGTGTCCGTCCAGAACTCCCTTACGTCCTTGCGGGCGGTGACGATCAACTCGATGCCGTCAAATCCCATTTCACCGATGAGGTCGATGGCCGGCTCGGGATCGACGCCGGGTGAGAGGCTGTGGAAACACCAGCTCAAACAACCAACCCTGATCTTGCCCTTTGCGCCGGTACGCGATTCGGCTGCGGCAGCCGCGAAAGGCAGCGCCGCAACGGAGAGGGCGCCCCTTTGAATAAATTGGCGTCGGTTCATGAAGAAACAGTTATCCCGCTTTTTGCTCCCGTGGCCAGAAAACTTTATCCGCGGAATCGCGTCGTTGCAGCTCGACCGAACCCGATGCAAAGGGGCATCTGTCCCTACCACCCGGCCGCTTTGCCATCCACGCGCGGATCGTGCGCGCCCGTAAGGCCCTTGTCCTTCGCGCCTATACCGACCGCCTGCGCCGCGCCGAGCGAATCAACGAGCTTGAGTTTGTGGCCGCGCTTCTCGAGTTCCCGCAGCACTTGTTCGCCGATGCTCTTTTCGATCACCAGTTCGTCCGGCTTCCATTGGTGGTGAAATCGCGGTTGAGCAAGTGCTGCTGCCGGATCCATGCCGAAGTCAATGGTTTGAATGATCGCCAGCACCGTCTGGCTGATGATGGTCGGCCCGCCCGCCGCGCCGACGGACAGAATCGGTTTGCCGTCCTTGAGGACGATCGTTGGTGACATGCTCGACAGCGGGCGTTTTCCTGGCGCTATTGCGTTTGCTTCCGCGCCAACCAGGCCGAAGTAATTTGTGGCCCCGGGCTGCGCCGAAAAGTCGTCCATTTGATTGTTCAGCACGACGCCCGTTCCGGGCACGACGACCTTGCAACCGAACGACGTGTTGACCGTCGCAGTGCAGGCGACCCAGTTGCCCCGGGTGTCGGCGGTTGAGAAATGAGTCGTATGCCCGTTGAAAATGTCCTCTCCCGCGCCCGGTGGTGTTCCCTGTTGGGATACAGGCGTCGCGCGATGCAGATCAATTCGTTTCGCGAGGGTCGCCGCGTATTCTTTTGAGGCGAGTCCGCGGGGAACTTTCACGAAATCAGGATCACCGAGCCAATACGCGCGGTCGGCAAATGCCAGTTTCATCGACTCTGTCACGACATGGACAAAGTCCGCGGAATTCGCGCCCATCGACTTGAGGTCGAAGTTCTCCAAGATGTTGAGGATCTGAGCAACGTGAACACCACCGGAGCTGGGTGGAGGAAACCCGACGATTTGACAGCCGCGATAGGTCGTGACGATCGGGTCGCGAATTTTCGCGCGATAATTTCGAAAATCTTCGACCTTCAGCAAACCGCCATTCCGCCGCATCCAGGCGGCGGTCGCACGCGCGAAAGGACCGCGGTAGAACCAGTCAACGCCATCCGTCGCAACCGACCGATAGGTTTTTGCAAGGTCCGGCAGCCGCAGAATCTCACCCGCCTTTTTAGGCCGGCCGTCGGGCAGAAACGCCGCGCGCGCGGCTTCAAACATGCTCAATTCCTTTGCGCTCGCAGCAAGGCGCACCGCATAACTTCGGTCGAGCGCAAAACCGTTTTCGGCAATTCTCGCTGCCGGCAGGAGAAGCTCTTTCAACGAAAGCTTTCCGTAGCGGCGCTCCGCGTAGTCGTAAACCGCCAGTGCTCCCGGCATGCCTGCTGCCAGTGGCCCGGTCAAGCTCAGATCGGCAACCGCCTTGCCATCTCGCACGAACATGTCGCGAGTCGCGGCGGCGGGAGCCGTTTCACGGCCATCAATGGCGACAAACGTCCCGTCAACCAGCCGGATCAGCATAAAACAACCTCCGCCAATACCGGAGTCGTGACCATCCACGACCCCCAGCGTCAGCGCCGCTGCCACCGCCGCGTCAATGGCGTTGCCTCCGTTCCTGAAGGCCGCAATGGCGGCTTCGGTCGCGACCGGATGCACAGTGGCCACGAATCCATGCGCCGATTCGCTGCGCGCAAATGGAGTGCTGCGCACCACCAGTGCGATCACGAAAGCCGCATATCCGCGCTCCAACCATGACGATTTCATTCGATGAAACAGACTTAAACCACCGAACGGTTCCTTGACAGCTGGAAAACTCCCGACGGAAACCATCAGCCGCGCCGGGTGACAACAATGCACTTGAGGCGGACAAAGGAGCGACCCGGTTTCCCGCGAACTCACCCGATCAACTGCGAAGGCGACGATGTTGGCGGGCGTAGCTGCCCGAGTGGATCGCATGCGAAACCGTCCAGCCAGTTATCAGGGTGGCTTCTGCCCCTACCTCTTCCCTCTGCGTCGTTCCCTGGCCGCAGCCTTTCGGCGAATTTTTTTCGCGTGGCGTTTGGCGGCTCTACGGGACGCGGCGCGGGCGTGGACGGAGGCACGTCTGGATTTGGCGGGCGCCGCTTCGATCGCGGGCAACGCCGAAGACAAAACGAAGGCCGCCAGCACTGTGCCCAGAATAAACTTTCTCATAGCCATGCGCCGTTAAACGACAAATTACCCTTGTTGTCAACTTCTCACACAGGCTGACTATCCCCACGCGCTGTCCCTCTGGACCGCGTTATGGCGCCTCAATGGCACGATAGAAGCGCGAAATCGAGTTCGTGGAGTACGAATCGACGAAATCCCAAATCCCGTTCGCCGCAGCGTTGGTCGCCAGGGAGACCCAGTTGCTCAGATTGATGGAGGTCTGCAAGATGTAGTTCGTGCCCCTCTCGCCAATCAACTGCAACTGGAACTGACCGCTTCCGTTCAAGCCGACCGTGCCGAGACGCATAGGCATATCAAGCAGAACGGCCGCCGGACCACCCGCCACGGATCCGGCGAAATTGCCAACCGTGACGGCATAGTCGCCTTCATTGACAGATTGAAAATTGGTAATGGTCAGACTGGAGTTCGTCGCACCCGGCAGGCTGACTTGATTCAAACTCCACTGATAAAACGGCCCGGGCGTCCCGGTGGCCACAACGCCGAGCGTGATGCTGCTTCCCGCTGGCGCAGTCAGAGCCTCCGGCTGCTGGGAAATGGACGGAGCGACACCAAGATTATAATTCAAAACCGCGGTGCCGCTGGCTCCTCCCACACCGTCCACCGCGATGTAATACACCGTATCCTTCGTAACGGGAAACACGGTTCTGCTCGTTTGGCCGTCCGGGCCACTGTCATTGTCGCAAGCCACCGGCACGAGACTCGCGAAATCGGTGCCCGGTCCGGTGTAGGCCGCCAGCACGGTGTCGAAGTCGCTTCCGTCGGTGTCGAGGATCAAGAGCCCGTCCACCGGAGGCTGATATGCGTACCACTCGGAGGCTCCGCCCGGCTCGCCACAATGGTCCGGTTCACCGGGATCTTTGCTCGAACCGACCGTGCTGAAAACTTGCGTGCCCCGGAATCCACGCGCTGGTCCCCCGGATTGCTTGTGGATCCCTGATGACTTTGCAACCGCGCCCTGCGCCGACCCAGCGACCAAGTCCACGGTTTCAAAAAACTTGTCTTCAGTGAACACTCCGCGAACCACGGTGCCATCGCCCCGAGTGTGCATTTGGACGCGGACAAGGTGGCTGAAAACCTCGAACGTGGTGTCACTCGACGGCACTGTGCTTGGGACGATCCGGACCTGGTAATTGCCAACGTCGCCCCGTTGCAGGCCCGATATGGTATAGGTATCCGTGCTGAGCTGTCCGCTGAGCGCCTTGACGGGCAGTCCATTTTTGAACCACTGCAAATTCACCGGGTCCGGACTGTCGAAACCGATCGTCAAAAGGACGCTGTCGTTCGTCGGCCCGGAAGCGGCCACCGGCTCGGTAAGAATCGACGGAAGGAGATTCGTCGCTGGCACCAGAGTCCAGGACATGACAATATCGCCTTGCGCGCCGTGGAATCCATCCACGGCGACCTGGTATTCGGTGTCTGTTCGAGCGTAGAATTTCAGTCGACTGGTATGGAACCCACCACTGTCGTTATCGCTGCCCACCTCGACAAGATTGGTTAGCGAGGTACCTGTATAAACCGCCAGCAATGTGTCGAAGCTGCTGCCCAGTGTGGAAAACGTAACTACCCCGCTCGCAGGAGCGCGCCAGGTGACCCAGACTGAATTGGTGCCTTTTTCACCTGCGTGCAGCGGCTCGCCCACTTCCCGTGTCGCTCCGATGTTCTTCCCGCGCCCCACATAGACTGGCGCGTTCAGGGTGATTCGATCGGCGAAATTATCCGTCATGTCCAGGGCGTTGATCCCCGTCACACGCAGGGACGCAATCGCGCTCAAAACGACACCGGCGGGATTGAAAACGATGACGCTGTAATCGCCGGCATTCGCCGCCTGCACGTTGGGGATCGCGAGCGTATCGCTGACCGCGCCCGGAATGTTCACCCCGTTCAGTCGCCACTGGTATCGAAGTTGATTGCCCGTCGCGACAACAGAAAAGGTGACGTCCGTGCCAACGGATACAGACTGGCTGGCCGGCTGTTGTACAATCGCAGGAGGCTCTATCACATGAACGGTCAGGAATCGTGAACCGGAATCCGCACACAACGGGGAGGTTCCCGTGAAATCAATACGAACCACGGTGTCTCCGACCTGCAGCCCCGTCACGGTAAAGATCTGTGTCGTCACGGGACCCGCATTCAACGGAGTGACCGATGCGATGTTCGCGTCCTGCACGGTCACACGCAGATCGACCGGGCAGTCGGGCAAAGAAATGAAGGTCGCTTTACCGGTGGCGCCGACCCCGATCAACGTCATGGAACTCGGCGTCAATACTTGCGCGCGCGCAACCACCGTGGAAAGGAAAACGGTCAACGCCAGCAGGGTGAGAAAGCATCCATTCAACCCACGTTGAGCCTCGCGAATCATGACGATTGTGCTGACGGACTTTCGACCGCGCCCGACGCCGACCGGATTGCGTCGAACAAGGCAGCCGTGACCCATCCCATTGAGACATGACGCGGGCCGCTGTCAACGCTGGCGCGGCGAGTCCCGCCGTTGTTTACTGTGCGAGGGCCCGATAAAAGCAGTACGGACGCGCGGCACCATTGGTCGTCACATAATCCCAGATCCCGCTTGGCGCAGTGTTCGTTGCGAGAGGGTTCCAATCCACGAGGTTTGTGGAGCATTGGACGATGCAAGTGGCGTTGCGCTGGCTGATGATGCGCATGGTGCATTCATTGCCGCTGATGTTGAAGGAATCCAACCGCAGCGGGGAATCCAGCAGCAACGTCGCGGCGGTGCTGACGACTGTGCCTGCAAAATTGCTCGCAACGATTGAGTATGTACCTTCGTTTGTCGCCTGAAAATTTGTGATCGACAAACTTGTGTTCGTCGCACCGCAGACTGCGCCGTCACAAAAAAGCCACGCATAGTCGGGAGACGGAATCCCTGAGGCCAGCGCGCTCAGGGTTACGCTGGCCCCCAACGGCACTGTCTGGGTCGCCGGCGCCTGTGTGATGACCGGCGCGACGCCCAGCGTGTAGTTCAGTTGCACCGTCCCGCTCGCGCCGCCCACCCCGTCCACTGCGATGTAGTAAACAGTGTCCTTGGTCACCGGGAATACAGTACGGCTCGTTTGGCCGTTTGCGCCGCTGTTGTTATCGCACGCGACCGACACCAAACTTTGAAAATCCGTCCCGGGCCCAGTATAAGCCGCGAGGACCGTGTCGAAATCACTCCCGTCGGTGTCCAGAACCAACAGGCCGTTGGCCGGTGCCTGGTAGGCGTACCATTCGGAGGCCCCGCCCGCTTCCCCGCAATGATTCGGCTCACCCGGATCTTTCGTGGCTCCAACGGTGCTAAACACCTGCGTCCCGCGGTAACCGCGCGCCGGTCCGGCGGACGATTTACGGACAGGTAACCGGCTGCCGCCCGCCTTTTGCAATCGAGATCCCGTGCCCAGGCTGCTCTTCACCCCACCCGCGATCTCCGGGAATTTGTCGAGTGCTGATATACCTATGGCGCGGCCGTCAACAATGTTGATCTGGACGTTGGCTCGATCGCTCACGGTCTCCACTCCGGTCAATAACTCAGTCACGTGGACTGCATAATCGCCGACATTGGCCGGCTGAAGGTTATTCAGGTGCAGTATGCTTTGGGTCGCGCCCGGAACAGGTTTGCAGTCCAAGTACCACTGGTAGCCGAGCAGGCCACCGCCCGATTGGACGGTAACCGATAGATCCAGGCTGTCACCGGGCAGGCCAACCGACACGGTGGGCAGGATGTTTAAAACAGACAACAATCCCTCCAGCACGTTGACATCCCATTTGAGGACGATGTCGCCACTGGCCCCTTCCAATCCGTCCACCGCGATATGATAAACAGTACCTGCCTTGGCGTTGAATCTGACGCGGCTTGTGTGATGGCCGCTGGCGGCGTCATCGCAGTTGCTGACATCGTCATTCGCCGCGACAAGTGTCAGATTCGTAACATCGTTCCCGGTGTAAACATCCAGGAGCGTGTCGAAACTGCTTCCCGCCAGATCGAACGTCGCGACACCTCCCAGCAATCCCGGCGACCATGTCAGCCAAACCGAATTCGTGCCCGGTTTGTTGGCATGGTTCGGTTCGCCCGGCTCTTTCGTGGCGCCAATGTTATTGCCGCTTCCTGTTCCCGTCAGACCCGTGACGCGATTGTTCCCATTCATGGCATCGGAAAACGGTAAAGCGTCCAAACCAAGAGGCCGGACTCGCGCGACCGCACTGTTGATCGCTCCAGTGAAATCGCCAACGGCAACACTGTAATCACCCGCGTCCGCAGGATGAAAGCTGGTGATGACGAATGCCGGACTGTTGGCCCCGGGAATGTTGACGCCGTTCAACCTCCATTGGAACGTCAGCGGCCCGCTGCCGGTCGCCTGAACAGTCAAGGTGACCTTGCTGCCCGTCGTGGGGGTTTGACTCTGGGGTTGTTGAGTGATTGTGACCTGCGCGCGTGCCGCAAACGGGAACAAACCGGCCAGCACACCAACCAACATGAGAATCTTGTGACGCGTGTGTTTCACGAGCAAATCTACGTACGAGAATTGGGAAAAGACTGGTTGTCTATGGGGTAAAGTCCTAAGTTCCTTGGCAACATCAAAGTGGCTATAATACCGTGTCGTTCAGGCCGGTGTCGTTAATCCAGATTCACGAAATTCAAAAAGCAATTCGGGTGCCGCGTTCATTTTGGACGGTCATGGCGGGACCCGGGCGGATGCGGCTCGCGGTTCTCAGGAACAGCAATCCGGACCCGAGTAATTCGTTCGGACATCGCAATCTTGATATATGGCTTTTCCACACTGAAGCGTTGGCACCCGCGGTGCTTAACTGAACATCCGTCACATAATTGGCAAGGTCATTTTTGGAGTGTGGTGCCCAAAGTGAGCTGCTGTGCTGAGACAATTCGGTAGATGAAAAACCTGATTTTAAAGGTCCGGCAGGCCATTTTGCCCCTTTTGTCGGCAGGCGCCATTTGCGCCGCCTTCCCTGCGTTTGCCTCGGATAAGGTTGAGTCGCGGCTGCTGACCGTGGAAGGTAAAGTCG
>DATNDF010000015.1 GCA_035607015.1 Candidatus Angelobacter sp.
GAGTTGAAGAGCCAGGTGGACCAGCACCAAAGCCGGATCCAATTCAACGGCGAACGAATGGCTGAAGTTCAGAAACAGCAGGGGAATGCTCTGAACGAGATTTCGCAAGCGGAGGAGCGGCGCCGGGCGGCGGGGCAGGAACTCACGGCAGTGACTGAACGGCTGATGGGCTCGTCTCGCGCACTGGACCAGCATCGTCAGGCATTAGAGGCAAAACAGAGCGCGTTGCGGTCGGTCGAACAAGATCTGGCCCGGCAACAGGACATGTTGCGGGCGGCGCAGGCGGAGGCCTTCGCCGCCGCTCAGGACCTTACCCGAGTCCGCAACGACATCAACGCCCTCGATTTGCAAAAGCAAGGAAACGTTGTCCGGTTGGAAAAGCTTTCCTCCGAGAAAATCCAGCTTGAAGAGGAGCGGGCGGGATTGGAACAGCGGTTGGGCGAATTTGCCGCGGACACCGAAGCGGAAAAAGTGAATGTCGAAACCCGGCGAGGATCCGTGGAAGAACGCCAAAATCGGTTGCAGGATATCCAGAGCCAGATTGAACAGATGGGAAGGCTGTTGGATGAGATGCTGCAAGAGCATGCGGAAAAGCGGTCGCGGTTGAACATCCTCGAACAGTTACAGGCGGAACACGAGGGGTTCAGTGCCGGAACACTCGCGGCATTAAGCCAGACCGACCAGGTATTAGGCTCGCTGGCGGATAAAATACGAGTCCCGGACCGCTACGTGGCGGCTATTGAGACCGCACTCGGCCACCATCTGCAACTCGTGTTGATCGAACAGCCGGAGGCAGCTCAGAGAATTCTTACAGATCTGGCCGTGAACAAGAAGGGCCGGGCGAGCATCGCCGCCCTCACGCTCAAACGGTCCTTTGACACTTCGCTGCTGGCTGCGAACCAGCTTGCGGCCCTTCAACAGGCTGGCGGTGATTCGCGCCAGCCCGTGCAAAGCGCTGTTCCCGCGCTGGCGATTGTCGAGGCGGACATTGCGGTCCAGCCGTTGTTGAAGAGTTTGCTCGGCCGGACCTTTATCGTCGCTGATCTCACGGCCGCCACCGCGGCGTGGCGCGAAACAGGAGGCACGGCCGATGTGGTGACCTTGACGGGCGAGTTGCTGAGCCGGCACGGAGTTTACACGGGCGGATATCTGAACGGGAACGGTTCCGGCAAGGCGCCGTCATCCATCCTCGGGCGGAAGAATCAAATTGCGGAGTTGCAGACCTATCTCACCCGGTTGCAGGGCCAGCTGAACGATACGAGCCGGAGCAAAGGTGCGCTCCTGAGTGAACAAACCGCGTTGCAAGCGGGACTGGAACAGGCCCGGTCTGAACTGCGGGCGCAGGAGGTCGCCGTGGCGACGCGCGAGGGCGAGTTCAACGCGTTGCAGACTTCCAGCCGCGTCCTGCATCAGAAAGTCGACACCGTCGTTTACGAAATTCAAAGCCTGGCAGAACAGGACGAGGACGGACGGCAAAAGCGCGTAGCATTGGCGGCGCGGGCCGGCGCGCTGGAGATTCGCGAACGCGAACTGCAGCAAAGGTTGAACGATTTGAACGAAGGATTGGAATCACTACGCCAGCAACGGGACGCGGCCAACGCTGCCTTGACGGAAACCAGGGTCGCTCTGGCGACCGAGGAACAGCTGGCGGACTCGTTCCGCAAACAGAAGCAACCGCTGGAACAACGCATTCTGGAACTATCCCAGCTGGTCGAACAGCGCCGCTGCGAAATCGCCGATTTTGTTTCGCGTCAAGCGCAGGCCGAGGCGGAAATCGAGGAATCGCGCCGGGCGACCATCCGGCTCCAGGACGAACGCGAGCGGGTGAACGCGCAAACGACGGAACAGACCGCGCGGAGGGACGCGCTGGGAAGCGACATTGCAGGTCACGAAGAGCGTTTGCGCGAGCAGCGCCAGCACCTGAATGATTTGCAGAACCGGCGGGCCGCGTTTGACGTGGAGCTGGCCCAGAAGACCATGTCTGTCCAGAACCTGCACGAGCGGATTCACCAGAAATATCAAATCCGTCTTGAGGACGTTCGCAGCGAGTGCATCACGATTACAATTGCGGACGAAGGCCCGGCCAGGGTGAAGACGTTGACGCCCGAGGAAATGGCCGTCAGCGGTGCTTCAACCGACTGGAACGCGGTGGCGGAGCAGGTGACCGTATTGCAAAAGCGGATGGACGAAATGGGGCCAGTGAATCTGGTGGCGATTGATGAATATGAGGAGACTGAGCAGCGCCTTCAATTCCTGACAAAACAGAACGATGATCTCGTGCAGGCCAGGCATCAACTCATGGAAGTCATCAACCGCATCAACACGCAGACGAAGGAAATGTTTACGGACACTTTTAATAAAATCCGGGAAAATTTCCGCGCCATGTTCGTCGAGGTGTTCGGCGGTGGGAAGGCCGACCTTGTGCTTGTTGACGCGGGCGACGTGCTGGAATGCGGGATCGACATCGTGGCCCGCCCGCCTGGAAAGCAATTGCAAACCATATCCTTGCTGTCGGGTGGAGAGCAGACCATGACGGCCGTGTCGTTGCTGTTCGCGATTTATCAGGTCAGGCCAAGTCCATTTTGCGTGCTCGACGAGCTGGATGCACCATTGGACGAGTCGAACATCAATCGTTTCATCCGGATTCTGCAGAGGTTTCTGGCTCATTCCCAGTTTATCATCATCACGCACAACAAGCGTACCATTGGCATGGGCGATGTGCTTTATGGTGTGACGATGGAGGAACAGGGCGTTAGCAAGATTGTGAGTGTCAGATTCCACAAAACTGAGGACGCGATCGCGCCTCGCGAGCGGGTGCCGCTTGTCGCGCCACCGCCCGCACCGGTGGATGAAGAGGAAGATCAGCCACACGCCCGCGAGGAAACGTTGGAAGTCGTGATGGCGAAATAGGCGGTCGATATAAGAACAACGCCCGACCGCTTGAAGTGACGACGCTAGCGAACTGCCTCGTTGAGACGGCAAAGGAATTTGGAGCCGTTGTTGGGCGGCTGCGATTCGGGGCCCCCGTCAAATTCGTCTATAATCCACTTGATTACGCATGGTCCCCGCATGAAGTGTATCTCAGGAAGTTTGGTGGCAAACGAAAGCGCGTGGTCTTTCTGGGAATGAACCCGGGTCCGTTCGGCATGGCACAAACAGGAGTGCCCTTTGGGGAAGTCAACGCAGTTCGATGCTGGCTGAGAATCACAGCTGTCGTCGGTCGGCCGCTCCACGAACATCCAAAACGGCCGGTCGAAGGTTTCA
>DATNDF010000016.1 GCA_035607015.1 Candidatus Angelobacter sp.
ATTTTCAAGGAAATCCCGCGCGCCTTTGGACGTCCCGGACACCCGTCTTCTCGACGAATTCCACGAGATTGTTCCAGGCAGTGCTGAAGTCAGGTCCGCCGTTTTTCATTTCCGGAACGGCTTCCTGCCTTGTCCAACCGCAGACCGCCACGCGATACGTCGCGCACATCATGCCGGTGCGGTCCGCACCGCGCCGACAGTGGACGAAAGCCGGCAGATTATTTGTGTCGGAAACCGCGCTCAGAAAATCAATCACATCCTCCTCCTCGGCAGGCAGGGTTTTGTCTCGAAGCGCACGCTTTTCATACCCCCAACCTCGACTTCGTCTTTGTCCGAATGAAACGCGCGCAGTTCATCGGCGGCCGGCCGTCGCCGGTTCGAAGTTAATCGTGTTTGTCCGTTCCGCCACACGCAGGAGCATCACCGCGAGACGCCCGTGTCGACAACCAGACCGATTTGCCGTTTCCTTTTCATTTCCCCTTGGAGAAACGCATCGCCGCGCGTTTAAGCTCGCGGTCGGCGTCGCGCTTTTTTATGTCCTGACGTTTGTCGAACTGAACTTTGCCTTTGCCAACCGCGAGCGCCACTTTCACCCTGCCGTTCTTCCAATAAAACGAAAGGGGAACCAGCGCGTGGCCTTTGACGGACGCGAAGCCGAACAGCTTGCGAATTTCCGATTTGTGCAACAGCAGCTTGCGCGGCGCCTTCGGTTGGTGGTTCTGGAGGTTGCCGTGTGAGTATTCGTCAATGTGCGCGTTGTAGAGCCACACCTCGTCCTTTTCCACCCGGGCGAAGGCGTCGCTGATCTGGCCCCGGCCGGCGCGCAGCGATTTGACCTCGGTGCCGTGCAACACGATGCCGGCTTCAAACGTTTCAAGAAGGTGATAATCCCGCCGCGCCTTCGAGTTGGTCAGGATGTCGGCCATAAACAAAAGCAGCCAGAAGGAGGTCCTTCTGGCTGGTCGCGATTCTCCGCGTCAGAATCTAGCCCCGCTTGCGTTTCTTCGGGGCCGCCAATTCTTCCGGTGCGTCGGGGATCGGCTCCCAGCTCATTTTGTCTTCGACGATTTCCAGCAACGCGATGTCCCCCACACCCACGCTGGGAGGCGTCTCGATGAGTTTTCGGCTCACGGTCCCACCAGCCGAATTCAGCTGCCGGACGCGGCGTGAAATAAGGTTTACCAGAATGTTGGGGTTGCCAACCTTCTCCAATGCTTTTTTGCAGAGTTCGGCGTTCAAGATGTTCGTTTGGTCAATTAGACAAGCGCGGTAAACTAGTCGAGGCGGGATGACATACGCAATAGAAAAAATACCCCACCGAACGCGCGTTTGAAGGTGTTCTGAATCGTGTTGACCCCTGCCACTGTTCCGTGCATCGTCGCGCGGCAATGACAACGACCGCCTCATCCTCCTATTCGATGCGCCCGCGCATCGCGGACGTTGTCGCCCGCCCGAGTGGTCGCCGCGTTTCGTGGCGCGCCATCAAGGTCAATCGACATGGCAAGCGGGAGGTTTCGATCTAAACTTAACCAAAGATTCCCAAACCCTGCTTGCCGAAAGGTGAGCAGGGTTTTTTATTTCCCATGAACACCACAAATCCGACTTTGCTGGCCACCTTGCGGGCGCTGCCGCGTCCGGCGTGGATTCTTTTCCTCGGCGTGTTCCTAAATAAGTTCGGCTCGTTCGTTGTGCCGTTCCTGACGCTGTATCTCAAGCAACAGGGGTATTCGATGGCCGATGCCGGACTCGCCATCGGCGCTTATGGTGCGGGACATTTTCTAGCATCCGGTCTGGGTGGCCATCTGGCCGACACCATTGGCCGACGCAAGACCATCGTGCTCTCGATGTTCTCGGCGGCAATCTCCATGCTGTTGCTCTCGCAGGCGCGCAGTCTGCCGGCGATCATTTTGCTGACTGCGTTTGCCGGTTTGGCCGGTGAGTTGTATCGCCCGGCCAGCAGCGCGTTGCTGGCCGACCTCGTTCCAGCAGGCCAGCGCATCACCGCCTTCTCGGCGTATCGCATGGCCTTCAACGCCGGTTGGGCGTTTGGCCCCGCGACGGCTGGGTTCCTCGCCGAACGCGGATATTTCTGGCTGTTCGTCGGCGATGCGGTCACGTCGGTACTGTTCGGATTGGTTGCGTTCTTCGCGCTGCCGCGTGGCGTGCGCAGTCAACAGGCCGAGAGTAAATGGCCGGACGCGCTCGGAGTGTTGCGCCACGACCGCAGGTTTCATCAGGTGTTGATGGCGTCGTTCGCCATCGCGCTGGTCTTTTTTCAAATCAGCTCAACCTATGGCCTGTTTGTGACGCAGCTCGGATTTTCCACCGCCACTTACGGCGCGATCATCTCGTTGAACGGCGCGATGGTTGTCCTTTGTGAATTGCCATTGAGCGCGATCACGCGCCGTTTTCCTCCGCGCCGGGTCATTGGGCTGGGTTACGCACTGGTTGGAATCGGCTTTGCGCTAAACGCATTCGTTCAAACGATTCCCGCGCTCGTCGTTGCCATGGTTGTGGTGACGTTCGGAGAAATGTTGACAATCCCGGTGTCTGCCGCGTACGTCGCCGACCTGGCGCCGGCGCACATGCGCGGCCGTTACATGGGCGCATTCGGTTTGACATGGGCGCTCGGACTTACCCTGGGGCCGAGCCTGGGCATGGCACTGTTCCACTGCGGTGCCGCTGTGTTGTGGCTATCGTGCGGTGCGCTCGGCCTGGTAGCGGCAACGATTATTCTCAAAGAAGTGAAGGAACGACCGGCATCCGCAGGCGTGGCTCGCATCGGGACAGAGTTTGCCGTGCGTGAACAGCCGTTGGACTGAGGAGCCCGTTGCAAGGTTGCGTCGGCGGTATTGGCACAAATCGTGTTACTTTTCCGTGTTGCGCGGCGTCTGGTTCGTGGTGACGCGCAAAACGATTCGTGAACGCTTATGAATGATTTCCTTTGCAATAACCGGCTGCGCCCCGACGAAGTCCTTTGTTCCCGCCGCCAGTTCCTCGCCCGGACCGGAATGGGACTCGGCGTGCTGGGTTTGGCCGGGCTGCTTTCCAGGGAGACGCTCGCCGGGACCGCTGGCACGGCTTCGAGCCCACTTCATCCGCAGTTTCCAGCACGGGCCAAGCATGTCATCCACATTTTTGCGCAGGGCGCGCCGTCGCACATTGACACGTGGGACCCGAAGCCCGCCCTCGCTCAATACGAGGACAAGTCTCTCCCCGACCTCAATGGCGTGGCGATGCCTTCCCCGTTCAAGTTCAAGAAATATGGCAAGGCGGGCATCGAGGTCAGCGAAGTGTTCTCCGCCCTTGGCCAGCATGTGGACGACATGGCAATCATCCGTTCGATGCACACGGACATACCGGCGCACGACGTGGCGACGGTCTTCATGAACACGGGTTCGCTCCGCATGGCCAAGCCCAGCGTCGGCGCGTGGGCGCTCTATGGTCTCGGGAGCGAGAACGAGAACATGCCCGGTTACATATCGCTGCGGCCAAACGGCGGTTCGCCGCCGGGCGGCGCGCTAAACTGGGGTTCGGCTTTTTTGCCGGGGAATTTTCAGGCCAGCAGCATCAACACCGGCGCGGGGACGGTCGAGGGGATGATCCAGAACATCCGCAATCCATATTTTTCGCAAGACGAGCAGCGGCACCAACTCGACCTGGTGCAAAAACTCAACGCGATCCATGCGCGCCAGCTTCAAAAGGACCCGCAGCTCGAAGCCCGCATCGAGTCATTCGAAATGGCCTATCGGATGCAGATGGAGGCAACCGACGCGTTCGACATCGCGAAGGAATCGCAGAACGTCCGCGATCTCTACGGCAGCACGCCGCA
The DNA here is from genome assembly GCA_035607015.1 of Candidatus Angelobacter sp. NCBI lineage: Bacteria > Pseudomonadati > Acidobacteriota > Terriglobia > Candidatus Angelobacter > Candidatus Angelobacter sp. The sequence goes on from DATNDF010000016.1 coordinate 3,833, forward strand.
GGGGCGGCAACTGTTGATTGCGCGGCGGCTGATCGAACGCGGCGTGCGTTTCGTTCAGGTCTGGGCGGGCGGCTGGGATCATCATCAGGACATTGAAGACCGGCTGCCTCAGAGTGCGGCGGAGATTGACAAGCCCGCCGCCGCGTTGCTCGCCGATCTCAAACAACGCAGCCTGCTCGACAGCACCCTGGTGATCTGGGGCGGCGAGTTCGGACGCACGGTCACGCGCGACCGCAACGGGAACGACAACCCCGGGCGCGACCACAATAACCGCGCGTTTACCGTCTGGCTTGCGGGCGGTGGCGTCAAAGGCGGGACGGTTTACGGGGCGACCGATGAGTTCGGCGCGCGCGCTGTCGAGAACAAGGTTCACATCCACGATCTGCACGCGACGATCCTGCGCCTGCTCGGTTTCGATCATGAGAAGCTGACCTACCGCTACAACGGGCGCGATTTCCGGCTCACCGACAACTTCGGGAAAGTCGTGCAAGGGATCATCGCATGATGAAGATCTGCCTCATGACGGCGAACCGTTCCCTGACTCCGGCGCAGCCTGTCGAGAAGAAACGGGTTCCAGTCGAGGTCAAATGGGGCGAAGTTGAAATACCCGCGGCGATCATGATCCGCCGGGTTCGTGGCGCACCCATGCTGAATCTCAATGCCAGGGGCCGCTTGCTCGTTTCCAGGGCCGCGCTCGGCGCCGCGTTGTTGCTCGCAGCAAGGATATCAGAATCTGCTGTCCCGGCCGCGGAACCGACCCGGGCTCAAACCGAGTTCTTCGAAAACAAAATCCGGCCGATTTTTTCAGACAATTGTTACAAGTGTCACAGCCCGTCGAACGGCAAGATCAAGGGAGGGCTGGAGCTCGATTGGAAAGGTGGTTGGGAAAAGGGCGGTGATTCCGGCCCGGTGATCGTTCCCGGCGATCCAGAGAAAAGTTTGCTCATCAAAGCCGTCCGCTACACCGATCCCGACCTGCAAATGCCGCCCAAAGGCGACAAGCTTTCCGACGCGCAAATCAACGACCTCGTCGCCTGGGTCAGGATGGGCGCGCCAGACCCGCGCGCAACGCGGCCCGATGTGACAGTCGCTGCAAAGTACGGCGGCAACGGCAAAGATCATTGGTCGTTCAAGCCGGTGACAAAGCCAACTCCGCCGGCGGTGAAGAATGAGGCTTGGGTCAAGAATGACGTGGACCGGTTCGTCCTGGCTAAATTGGAAGCGAACGGCATGACACCGAACGAACCGGCCGACCAACGCACGCTGATTCGCCGTGTCTATTACGACCTGATCGGGCTGCCGCCCACCGAGGATGAAGTGGTGGCGTTCCTCACGGACGATTCACCGCGGGCGTTCGAGAAGGTCGTGGACAAACTGCTCGCCTCGCCCCACTACGGCGAACGCTGGGGCCGTCACTGGCTCGATGTGGCGCGGTATTCCGATTCGAAAGGACAGTTCAATCGCCAGCGCGAGAGTTCGATTTATCCCTACGCCTGGACGTATCGCGACTACGTGATCAAGGCGTTCAACGACGACAAGCCTTACGACCGGTTCATTCTGGAGCAGCTCGCGGCCGACAAGCTGAATCTCGGCCCGGACAAAGGCACGCTTGCGGCGCTTGGTTTTCTCACGGTTGGAGACCATTTCAACGGTAATCCCAATGACATCATCAACGACCGCATCGACGTCACCTCGAAGGCGTTTCTCGGCCTCACGGTGTCGTGCGCACGCTGCCACGATCACAAGTTCGATCCCATTCCGCAGGCCGATTACTATTCGCTGCATGGCATTTTCGCCAGCTCTGTTGAACCTGGCGTGAAACCGGTGATTTCCGCGACGAACACGAACTATCAGGATTATCTCGCGAAAAGGGCCGAACTCGACGCGCGCGTTCAAAATATCCGCACTCAGAGCGTCGCCGCCGCGTTCGGCGATTACAAACGGTTCGGTGGAATTTATCTTTATGCGACACGACTGCCCGCGAAGGAACGCGACGCCTATCTCACGAAAAATGGCGCCGACCCCGATCTACTGAAGCACTGGCAGCGGATCATCCAGGGCGGCGGGCGGCAGGCCGCCTCGGTGTTCGCGCCATGGAACATGCTTTCTCGAATTCCAGAACCGCGCTTCGCGGAACAGTCGCGGCGCATCCTTGCAAATCTCGATCGCAACGGACGCGCGCGACAGTTGAACCCGCAGGTCGTCAAAACATTGAAAGGCGCGGCCCCGCGTTCCATGGCGGAACTGGCCGCAATCTACGGCAACCTGCTCGCGAATCCCGATCCCGAATGGCAGATGACGATTTCCACGTTGCTGGGCGATGTCGCGCTGCGGGTCTTGCCGAACCGGCAGCGTGCGCAGTTCTTCGCGCTGCGTGAACAAAGCGACATGCTGGATCTGGTGCATCCCGGCGCGCCGGCCCGCGCGATGACGCTCGTGGACGGCCCCAACCCTAAAGACTCACCCATCTTTATTCGCGGCGAGGCTGAGAATCAGGGGGACGTTGTGCCGCGCCGGTTCCTCGAAGTTTTGTCCAGTCCGAACCGGCCGGCGTTCAAAAACGGCAGTGGCCGGCTGGAACTGGCACTGGCCGTGGCCAGCAAACACAACCCGCTTACCGCTCGCGTGATGGTGAATCGCGTCTGGGAGCATCATTTCGGTGAAGGCTTCGTGACAACACCCGACGATTTCGGCAATCAATCGGCGCCGCCGAGTCATCCGGAGCTGCTCGACTATCTGGCGAGCCGTTTTATGGAAGACGGCTGGTCCATCAAGAAACTGCACAAGTTGATCCTGCTCTCGGCGACCTATCAGCAGAGCAGCAGGAACAATCCGGCCTACGCGGAGAAGGACCCGTTCAACCGACTGCTCTGGCGCGCGAACGTGCGCAGGCTCGAGTTCGAGCCGTTGCGCGACTCGATTCTTTTCCTCGGTGGCAAGCTCGATCTGACGGTCGGCGGCCATCCGATCGACCTTTCCGAGGGCACGCACATGACGCAAAAACGTTTTCAGGCCATCATGAATCGCTATGGGAAATACAACCTGCCCACCGCACCACGCCGGACGGTCTATGGCTACGTGGACCGCGCGGACCTGGTCGAGGTGCTCAACACGTTCGATTTCGCCAGCCCGAACATGCCGACCGGCAAACGTTACGAGACCACGGTGCCACAGCAGGCGCTCTTCCTCATGAATAGCCCGCTCGTCATCGAACAGGTGCGCAATGTCGTGGAACGAAAGGAATTCAAGCAGCAAAAGACCGGAGAGGATCGCGTGCGCTATCTTTACCAGTTGTTTTTCCAACGACTGCCGACCCAGGAGGAAGTGCGCGACGGCCTGGAGTTCGTCACGTCACACCACGAACCGGAACCCCCCGTGGCCACCGTCCCCGCACTCGAACCCGTCGCCAATGTCATCGGCAAGCAAGACAAACGGCGGCCTTTCAACCAGGTCAGTCCCGCCAGGCGTTCGCGAAAACCGCTGACCGGCTGGCAGGAATACGCCCACGCTCTGCTGCTCACGAACGAAGCGTCGTTTGTAAACTGATTCACGTTGCCGCGGCGCGGGATTTGAACGGGACGGTCTGTTCTTCAAAAACGCTTCCCAGCCACCGGACATCGGAGTTACCCCTCCGCCCTCCTCCCCGGAAAAACCAGAAGGAACACGGAAAATGTCCTCCCTCGTCTGATTGTCTCACAAAGGGCGTTTCCACCGGCCCGTTCCCGCTTGCGTCGTGTTGGCCGGATTCCCATACTCGCGGCCTTTGAAAATTTATGAACACGTCTCCCATTCGCGTGGCGGTGACCGGCGCCGCCGGACAGATTGGTTACTCGCTTCTGTTCCGCATAGCCTCGGGTGCGATGTTCGGCCCAAACCAGCCGGTCATTCTGCATTTGATAGAGATCGAAGCCGCATTGCCCGCGCTCGGGGGCGTCGTGATGGAACTCGATGATTGCGCGTTTCCGCTCCTCAAGGGCATCGTGCCGACGGCGGATCTCGACGAGGGTTTTCGAGGCGCGAACTGGGCTTTGCTCGTCGGCAGCGTCCCACGCAAGCAAGGGATGGAACGCAAGGATTTGCTCGGCATCAACGGCAGGATTTTCATCGGCCAGGGCCGGGCAATTCAAAAAAACGCCTCCACCGATGTGCGCATTCTTGTCGTCGGCAACCCCTGCAACACGAATTGCCTCATCGCAATGAGCCATGCGCCTGATGTGCCGGGCGGCTGCTGGCACGCGATGACCCGGCTCGACGAAAACCGCGCGAAACTCCAGCTCGCGAAAAAGGCGGGCGCGGACGTCACGGCCGTGACGAACGTCGCCATCTGGGGCAATCATTCGACGACGCAGTATCCGGATTTTTACAACAGCCGGATCAACGGCCGGCCGGCAACCGAGGCGATCCGGGACGACGCCTGGTTGAAAGGGGAATTTATCGCCACCGTACAACAGCGCGGCGCGGCGATCATCAAAGCGCGTGGCGCATCGAGCGCGGCCAGTGCGGCAAACAGCGTCGTGGATAGTGTTCGTTCCATCATCGAACCGACGCCGTCGGATGACTGGCATAGCGTCGGTGTCTGCTCCGACGGCAGCTACGGTGTCGAGAAGGGGCTCGTTTCCTCCTTCCCGGTCCGCAGTGATGGCAGGAAACTCCAGATCGTGCCGGCCCTGTCAATCAACGAATTCAGCCGCGCGAAGATTGACGCGTCGGTAAGCGAGTTGAAGGAAGAAAAAATGCTGGTGACAGAGCTGCTTCCGAAATGACTCTTACGCCGAACGACCTCGCCCGCTTCATTGATCATACACTTCTGAAGCCGGATGCCACGGCCTCCGACATTGAGCGACTTTGTAACGAGGCGCGGGAACACCGGCTCTTTGCGGTCTGCGTGAATGGGTCGCGCGTCGCGCAAGCCAGCCATGTTCTGGACGAGAGCGAGGTGAAAGTGGCCGCCGTTGTCGGCTTCCCACTGGGCGCGACGGATTCAGACTCGAAACGGTTTGAAACGGAGGCAGCGCTGGACAGCGGAGCGCAGGAGATTGACGTGGTCATCAACATCGGACGGCTTCGGGATGGCGATCACGCTTACGTGTTGCGCGAGTTGCGCGACGTCGTCGAAGCCGCAGATGAACGCCCCGTCAAAGTCATCCTTGAAACCTGCCTGCTGACGCGCGAGGAAAAGATTCGCGCCTGCCGGGTTGCGCTCGATTCCGGGGCGCATTTCGTGAAGACTTCCACCGGTTTCAGCACTGGCGGCGCGACCGTCGAAGACGTAAAGCTGCTCCGCGAAATCGTCGGTCCGAAGTTTGGCGTGAAGGCCGCCGGCGGCATTCGCGACACGCGGGCGGCCCTGGCCATGATTGAGGCCGGAGCCACGAGATTGGGAACGTCGAATGGCGTGGCGATCGTGCGAGGCGTTGGAGGTGGGCCAACTGGTGGTTACTGAAGTTTTCTTCGGGCGTCACGACCCGGCGCGTTTCTGGCATTCCTCGCGCCGTTTTCGATCAGCTGGCGGAATACAGAAGGTGATTCACGGCGCGCGAAAGATACGGAAGAATTGAACCGGTTCGTTCGCGTTCGCGCTCCAGCCGATATTTGTCGCGGTCGCGATGAGATTGGTTGCGTGTTTCGTCCACACACTCAAATCGCTTGAACCTTCCACATCGTAGGCCCATCCGTCGGCGGCCTCCCAACTGAGTGCGACAACGCCGTTGGTCACGAAAACCGAAGTCAGCGCGAAGGGCGGCGCGTACGGATCCCGGAACGTCATCAGCACCGGCAGATGGTCGGAGGCGGTCTTGTCATCAAGCTGCTGGAGCGGTGGCGGCACAGGACTGAGCAGATCCGTACGGAAAATCTCGCTGGCGGTGATATTCGAGAACAGCAGATCGCCCGGCAGGATGTAATCAAAGCGGGCGTCGAGCGTGGCACGAATGGAAATCGTGCGGTCGTCTTTCGTGACAGGATTCACCGGCGTAGTGAGATGCAAACCCGTGTTCGCGTTCACCAGCCGTTCTATCGGATGCCGGGTGCTGCTCGGTGGACGATTGACGTCCTCGTTCAAATCGCCGGTGAGCATATAAGGCCGGCTGCCGTTCGTCGGCAGAAAGACGGTGGCGAAAAAATTGGAAATGGCGCTCGCTTCGGCGGCGCGGCGCGAGGCACTGGTGGAATCAGACTGCGCCTTCAGATGCGTGGTAAACACATGGACGTGTTCCGGGTACTCGGGCACGCTGATCTCCGCCTCGAACAGGTCGCGTGTGAAAGTGGAGGGAGAATTGGTGTAGCCGAAGGGTATGAGACTCACCCCGTCCAGCCACTTTTGCGAACGCACAATCGGGAAACGGCTGGCGATGACGCTCCGGAGAAAGCCGTCAGTGCCGGAATTCGTCGCCAGAAAATAACTGGGCAGATAGGCTTTCACAAAGTTGGGCATTTGATAACTGTTGGTAAAGGGGATTTCCTGGAACGTGATGATGTCCGGATGCAGGTGAATCATCTCGCGCCCGATGGCCTGGACCTGAGTCGAGTTCGTGCTCCAATCGGTCGTCCCGTTCCCGCTCACGTTGTAGGTCAGCAGAGAAAAGGCGCACAGCGTCGCGCTCTGGCCGGCGCAAACCAGCGCGACAATAAAACCGCGGGATAACACGCACCGAATTAACCCGCGAATGGCGCGGGCCGCAAGAGGTTCTTCACCGACGCCGGGTGTACGCGTCCCGGGAATACTTTTCGCGCGCCAGTTGCTCCGCGCGCTGGATTGAGCTTGAATCCTGTCCAAACGGTGACCACCGCACATTCCACCTTTCAAATGCGACGTCGCACATCGCAGCCTGCCAATCCGCCTTCGCCAGCGGGATCGGCGGTGGTTGCACCGAGCCTTGAATCAGCAGCCCGAGTCGATTCCGTCGTTGCGCCGCGCCCGCGATTTTGCGCCCCTGCCAGAGAACATCAAATTGCTCGGCGCCGACGAAACATTGACCGGCCGCCCCCACCCGGCGGGAAGGCGAAAGTTCCGCCACCAGACCCAGTTTCGCGAAAGCGTCCCGGATCCATTCGTGTGTCCGACGATAACTTTCCTGCGCGCGCGATGCGTGCCACCAGTGGTCCCGCGGAAAAACAAGGCTGTAGGTCCAGTCGGCGTCGTGCGGCACGAGCCCCCCACCCGTTGGACGCCGCACCAGAGGGCGCAATGAGGTGAGGCGCTCGACGTCGGAACATTTTTGAAAATAGCCAAACGACGCCGCGCGTTCGGTCCAGCCGTAGAAACGCAACACGGGCGCGCCCCCGTGCGCGGCGAACTCGAGCAACGCTTCATCAAACGCCATATTGAAATCGGCAGCGCACGGGCCGGAGTTCAGGAGGAGCCAATGTTCGACCATCGAGTCAGAACGTAGCCGCAAGCCTCAACTGGCGCGAAGAAATTCCTCGTGAGGCAACCCGCAACCTGGAGGTCGTGCCTACACCTTGCCCGCCGAGGGACAAAGTTTTCGGATTTCACAATTCGGGCAATCGGGCTTGCGCGCGGAGCAGCGACGCCGTCCGTGCCAGATGAGCCAGTGACTGAACATCGTCCACTGCTCCTGCGGCACCAGTTTCATCAATTCCTGTTCGATCTTTTCCGGCGTCTTCGCCCGCGTCAGCGCCAACCGTCGAGACAGCCGCGCGACGTGGGTATCCACGACGACGCCTTCATTGATGTCAAAGGCATTTCCCAGAACGACGTTCGCCGTCTTGCGTCCGACACCTCCGAGTTGGGTCAATTCCTCCAGCGTCTTGGCCACTTCGCCGCCGTGCCGTTCCACCAGCGCGCGGCAACAGGCCCGAATGTTCTTTGTCTTGTTCCGGAAAAAACCCGTGGTCCTGATGGCCTGCTCCAGCTCGGCGGGTTTGGCATTCGCGTAGTCCGCCGCCGTGCGGTATTTCTTGAACAATTCGCCCGTCACCAGGTTCACTCGCTTGTCGGTACACTGCGCCGACAAAATAGTCGCGATGAGCAGTTCGAGGGCGGTCGAGTAATTCAACTCACAGTGGGCATCCGGATAAGTCTTCCGCAGCACGGCGAGAATTCTTTTGAACCGGGCGGCTTTGGATTCGTTGGACTCACGCACAATCTCAAGACATCGGCCGCTTTCCGGGCCTCCAATGGTGGTATTCGTGAATCTCAAAATCCTCCCGATTCAAAGACGTATTACATACAAGACAAAGTTGGTATTCCGCTCCTTCTGGCCCTGCGCGTCGTTGTTTCAAGCATGGAATCAATGTAATGCCGTGCGCTTCCCATTCATCGTGATAATCGTGCTTCTGAGCCTGCGTTTGACGGCGAAGTTTGTCCCAGTCTCGTCGTTTTGCCATAGACGCATCACCATTGCACATCACACCAACTCCGGCGCGACGAAATCCTCGGAGGGTTTGTAACGCGGCGTCCCTTTGGCGGCTTCGACGTACTCAAACACCTTGCCTTCAAAGTTGCGGATGACGACGCGGTCGGCGTTGCGGCTCAGCACATAGTCCGGGTTGATCGGCACCTTGCCGCCGCCGCCCGGCGCATCAATCACGTACTGCGGCACGGCGTAACCGGTCGTGTGGCCGCGCAATGCCTCCATGATCTCCAGACCCTTGCGCACACCGGCGCGCAGGTGCGCCGAACCGGAAATCAAATCACACTGATAAATGTAGTAGGGCTTCACGCGGCACATGAGCAGTTTCTGCACGAGCGCCTTCATCACCGTCGCGTCGTCGTTGACGTGCCGGAGCAGCACCGACTGGTTGCCCAGCGGAATGCCGGCATCGGCGAGGCGGCCGAGCGCTTCGCGCACTTCGACGGTCAGTTCGCGCGGGTGGTTCGAGTGAATGCTGATGAACAACGGGTGGAACTGCTTGAGCATTGCGCACAACTCCGGCGTGATGCGCTGTGGCAAAAAGATCGGGATGCGCGTTCCGATGCGGAGAAACTCGACATGATTGATCGAGCGCAATTGCCCGAGGAGGTGTTCGAGCTTTTCGTCACTAAACAACAGCGGGTCGCCGCCGCTGAGCAGCACATCGCGGATTTCGGGATGATCGCGGATATATTGAATCTGGCGATCAACCTCCGGATGAAAATCGTAGCCTGTCGCGTTGCTCACCAGACGCGAACGCGTGCAATAACGGCAGTAGGCCGCGCAGCGGTCTGTGACCAGAAAAAGCACGCGGTCCGGGTAGCGGTGTACCAGTCCGGGCACCGGCGAATGCGAATCCTCGCCGCACGGGTCGCTCATTTCCCAGGACGCCGTGTGCGTTTCCTCAACACGGGGAACGACCTGCCGGCGGATCGGACAGTTTTCGTCTGTCGGATCGATCAGGTTGAAAAAGTAAGGGGTGATCGCGAGCGCGAGCTTCGTGTTGGCGAGCTGAGTGCCGGCGTATTCCTCCGGCGTGAGCGAAGGCATGAGCTGCTGAAGGTGTCCCAATGTGGTGATGCGGTTCCTGAGCTGCCAACGCCAGTCGTTCCAGTCCTGCTCCGAAACGTTCGACCAGAACCCCCGCCCCGCTGGCATGAATTCCTTTAAGAAACCGAGCCGACTGTCTGATGGCGGCCTGCCGCCGTCCGCCGATGAAGTTTCGTTCATGGTGCGGGAACTATATTTTGGGTCTTGAAGCTGTCAAGGGGCGGGCTGTAAAAGAGCCGTTTGACGCCCTTATCACTTCGTGGGACGGGCTGACGCGCTGACAGGTGGCCCGTTGGTGGCTCGCGCCTCGGTGCGCGCCACGTCCAGGTCGTCCAGTCTTTTGACGACGTCACGCACCAGAAAATCGGCGCGCATCGCCGGCAAACCGGGCAACGAGCGTGCCACGCCCACCTGGTCGCGCTTGCCGAGGTAATCCTCAATCGTTGCCCGGTAGTCCTCCACCAGAGCGACGAGTTCGGGAGGAGTTCTGAATCGCACAACGAGCAACTGGGACGCCACTTCCTTGAGCGCGATCCGCTGGCGGAGGTACTCCCAGTCCGTGATGATCTGCTGGACGCTCAGCCGGGTGCGTCGCGGCATGTCTCTGCGGTTGCCGGACACCAGCGCGTACGGGTGCAGCGTTTCATCCAGCTTTTGCAGAACGACGGGCTGCGACCACGCATGGCTTGGGTCCTGCCCTGTGAACCGGACGAGGATGACCGCCCACCATTTTTCCACGTCGAGCAGGCGCGGGAATTGGGCACGAAATGCGTTCAGGAACGCAGACTGCCAGTTCAGGTACAACGGCAGTTCGTAGAGCGTCTCCACCAGCGTCGCGCGACCGCCGGGCAAAACCAGGAGCTGACTGACGAACAGCTGCGCGGAGGCCTGAAAGGTCTTCCAGGTTTCCTCCGGAACCGGGTCCGGAAACGAATCGCCCAGTTTGGCGAATGTAAATGCCGCGTGGGATCGCAGGCGCTCGCGCGCGTCTTCAAGCGGATCACGCCGGAGGGCCTGCCGCGCCCGCCAGCTGATGTTCACACGATTCACATTCCACTGAGGTTGGGTGAACACGAGGCCCACTTCGCTTGAATGGATCAAATGCTGTGCCAGACCTTCGGACAGCCAGAGCGGGATGTCAGCCGAACGCAGGCCGGCGTTGCGGTTCGCAATTTCCATCAGCATTACCTGAATCAAACCGCGCACCAGTTTGGACCGCTCGATCCAGCGGGGCAGCTCCATCTGGTACTGCCAGCCGTCGGTGAAGGCTTTGGCGACAATGACAGGGGACTGGTTGGTGGGCAGCGATGAGTTGATCTCCGCATAAATGTGACCACGCCAGACGTCGGCCATCACCAATTCACGCAGCAACGCCTGTTTGATCCGCTCGCAATTGACGGCGAGAATATTCGGGTCCAGCTCGACGAACGTTGAATTCGGATCGGAATAATTTGTTGATATCTGCGACAGGGTCGGCCCGCGAATGACGAACTGACCAGTGCTGCTCCGCGCGGTAACAACAGGTCCGGCGTTCAGCGCGCCGTGCGCCGCAAAGGCGATCAATGGACCGAGCACGATCGCGATGGTTTTCATGGTTCGTTAGCCCGGCAGGCGCGCCGCCAAAACCGCTTGGAGTGTGCCTTTACAGCACGTCACTTGCCGTCCTTCCCGGGTTTGGCGGCCTTCGTTTCAGTTTTCGTCGCGGGCTTGGCTTCCGCTTTGGCGGCCGGTTTCGCATCGCCACTGGCCGACGGCGCGGGCGCCGGTGATTCTTTCTTGGCAGCTTCCTTGTAGCCTTCGCTGCGATAATCGGTGATGTAAAAGCCGCTACCTTTGAAAATCAAACCCGCTCCGGCGCTGACGGCTCGTTTGACCTTTCCCTTCCCCCAGCGCTTCATGCGGCATTTCTCTTTCGGGCAAATTGTCAGCGGCTTGTCAGTGATCGGCTGAAAGGCGTCAAATTGATGCTCGCACTTGGAACAAATGTATTCGTAGGTCGGCATAGTACGCAGTTAATAAGCAACTGTTGCAGCAAAGGTCAAGCCCCGTGGGAGATACAAGACCGCGACACTCGACCTCTTAATGGCTCAAGGCGGCGACGCCTCGCCTTTTACAGCAGTGTTCGATTATACAAACTTCGCCAGTTTTCGGCCTCAACTTCTCCCCACACTAAACCGCAGTCGAGACACCCGAACGCGTCGTCGTTCAGCCGCACACCGCGCTTGGGCGAAAATGTGATCCAACGAAGATCACCGGGACCAGCAGATACCGCTTCTTTCGCTCCATCGAACTGCCTGAACGCCCCATGCTTGACCGCTGAGTTCCGCATCGGAGGCACACGATCATCGCACTGACTTTGAATTCCTTTATCCTCCGATGCAACTCATCGTGCGCTCGGGCTGCACGAAATCCGGCTCGCCGATGTGATGGCGCTCCTCCTTCTGCCGGACGATTTCGCGCAAGCGTGCCTCGATGGTTTCGTCCGGAGCGCCACCGCGCAAAAGCGGTTTCAAATCGTGCTCTGTAAGACTGAACAGGCAGGTGCGGATTTTGCCATCGGCGGTCAGCCGGAGCCGGTTGCAGTGCCCGCAGAACGGCTCGCTTACCGGGGCGATGATTCCAATTTCACCGCGGCCATCGGCAAACGTCCAGCGTCTGGCGGTTTCCGAAGGATTCGATTGTTTGGCGGGTTTCAACTCGAAGCGCGCCTGGAGCCGCCGAAGCATCTCGCGTCCGGGCACGACGAGTTCCTTCTGCCAGGCGCGGCCAGAATCCAGCGGCATGAATTCGATGAATCGAAAACTCAAATCCTTCTCCCGGGCGAATTCGGCAAGCGATTCGATCTCATGATCGTTAAGACCGCGAATGATGACCGCATTGACCTTGACCGGGCTGAATCCCAGTTCGCGCGCGAGGTCAACACCGGCGAGCACGGAGCGCAGACCGTCGCGTCCCGTGATTTTTTTGAAATTATCCGGATCGAGCGAGTCCATGCTGAAGCTGACGCGTTGGAGTCCGGCCTCACGCAGCGCGCGCGCCTTCTGCGGGAAGAGAAAGCCGTTGGTCGTCATCGCCAGATCGGTCACGCCGGGAATCTGCGCAAGACCGCGCACCAGTGTTTCCACATGCTGCCGCAGCAGTGGCTCGCCGCCCGTGACGCGGACCTTTTCAACGCCGAGCCCCACCGCAAGGCGGACGACCCGCTCAATTTCCTCGAAGCTCAGGATGTGCGAGCGCGGCTTCCACTCGCGCGTGATTGGTGTGGGCGGCGCCGGGTTTTTCAGCGCGTCGAATTTGACGCGGTAAAAGTCCGCGGCCTCTTCCGTTTCCGGCAGGCAATAGAGACAGCGAAAATTGCACCGGTCAGTCACGCTGACCCGCAGGTCGCGCATCATGCGGCCATGCGCATCAACCAGCAGGCTTGATCTGGTCACTTGGGCGGCGCGGCGGGCGCGGGCGGGTTGGCGGGAGGTGTGTTCGTGCCCGGTGAAACGATCTTCGCGCCGCCGGACTGTTTGACCTCCACGTTCAGGTCGTAGTTGGTCTGCGGTCCGGTCGTGGCAAAGCCCTTCTGCAATTTTTCCGCGCCCTTTTCCGTGCCATACAGACCGCGCCGAATCCACTCAAGGCGGCGTGCGATGGAGAGTTCATCGCGCAGTTTGCGCACCTGGTCGCGCAGCACCGCGAGGTCGTTGAATTTCCGCTCCAATTCCGCCTTTTCCGCCTGCAGACGTTTCAATTCTTTGAGCAGGAATTCACGGTCCCCTTCCGAGGCGGCAAGCTTCTTCTGTGTGTCCGTAATCTGGGATTCCAGATTGCCGATCGACGTGTTCAAGTCGGCCATTTTCTTGGTGAGATCGTCGTTCTGGCCTTCAAGATCGGCGATCTTTGCGTCGCGCTTGGCTATTTCATCCTTCGCCTGTTCGGCCGCAGCCTTGGCGTCCTGCTCAGTTTTCACCAGCGTGGCTGTCACATTGTCCAGCTTGTTTGAAAAACTCGACGCTTCGGAGGTCTTGTTTTCGAGCGTCTTTTCCAGGGTGTCGTTGACCTTTTTCTGCTCGGTAAGCTGGTCCTGGGTATGCACCACATCATTCGACAACTGCAGGATCCTTGCGTCGGCAGCATCCTTGTCCTGAACCGCCTTGGCGTGGCGGATGAGCAGGCCGACCCCGAGCACGACGCACAGTACGACCAGTGTGACTATTCCAGTTTTGCCTTTCATAATGCCCAAACATGCGCGGAGTGGGAAAATTTGGCAAGCCGCATCTCGGCTTGAATTACAGACGCGCTCGACTAAACTCCAAGCATGGAATTGCCGCGTGAAGTCCCGGTCATGACGCTCCCCAGCGCCATCCTTTTCCCGCAGGCGATGCTGCCGCTCTACATCTTCGAGCCGCGCTACCGGCAGATGCTTGCCGATGCGCTCAGTTCGCACCGGATGTTTTCGGTGGCGATGCAGAAACCGGGGCGTGTGCGCGAAACGCCATGCCAGGTGGCCGGCCTCGGCTTGATCCGGGCTTCGGTCGCACGCACGGACGGAACCTCGAACCTCGTCCTGCAGGGCATCGCGCGCGTGGAGCTCGGGCAGGCGGTCCGCCGCAAACCCTATCGTGTGCATCGCATCCGGACGATCGAGTCCACCGCGGCCGACAGTGTGGCCGTGGACGCACTGACGGTCAAAGTGCTCGAGCTTGTTTCGGATCGTCTCGAACAGGGTTTCGAGCTTCCCTTCCATGTCTTGAAAAAACTTGGCCAGCTTGAAGAACTCGATACCGATGAGTTGCCCCCGGACTTCGCCTTGAAGCAGGGAATCGAAATTCTTGCCAAACTCAACAACCCGGAACAAATCGCCGACCTTGTGTCCGGCACGCTGCTCTCGTCAGCGGTGGAGCGCCAGCTCCTGCTGGAGACCGTCGATTTGGAAGCGCGCCTCAAGCATCTCATCAGTTTTTTAATGGCGGAGATCCGCCGGCAGGGGAAAAACAAAAAAACATGAACGAAACCCAGCCCACCGACGGCGCGCTGGCGAGCGCGAGCCGCGAAGAGGTCCTGTCCGCGCTGTTCGCGGGCATGATCCTTCAACAGACCAACATGGCGCTGATGCTGCTCGGCCGGATGCCGCACCCGGAAACCGGCGAGAACATGCGCGACATTGACAGCGCAAAGATGTTTATCGACCAATTGGAAATGCTCGAGGCCAAAACCCGGGGCAACCTCGACAAGAACGAGGAGAAACTGCTGAAACAAAGTCTGACCACCCTCCGCATGGCGTTTGTGGAGACGGTGGACGAGCAGCCCGCGCCGGCCTCTCCCAAGTCGTCCGGGAGCGCGGCAGAAAGGGCCGCCGGGTCGTCCAGCCCTCCCAGCCCCGCTGCTTCACCCAGCGCCGAGGAAGACTCGCGGAAGAAATTCTCCAAAAAGTACTGACCGGGAGGACAACGGCCACGGACATGGCGCGGTGGCAAACCCGACCGACCGCTTCCATGAAGGCGCCCCGCGCAGTGACAATTGAATGCTACTTCTTGTCCGGGGCAGCTGGTGGGTTCCCGACCGGCTCCATCGGTGGTTTCGCGCCGTTGAAGTATTCGAGGTTCGCCTCCTGCTTCGCCTTGTCCAGATAACCCTTCAACTGTTTGTCCACTTCCTGGCGCGCAAGATAATCCTTGAGATCGTCCTTCACCTTGGCGAACGCAAGCTTCTGGGCCGGCGTTCTCTCGTACAATTTAATGATGTGGTAGCCGAATTGTGTCGTGACCACACCGCTGATTTCATTCGTCTTGAGCGAGAAGGCCGCGTTCTCGAACTCGGCGACCATCGCATGTTGCGGGTCGTCCTTGGCCCGTGCGAATGTGTATTCGCCGCCCTTGCTCTTCGAACCGGGATCTTCCGAAAACTCCCTCGCCAGTGCGGCGAAGTCCTCGCCCTTCCGGGCACGCTCCAGGATTTTTTCCATCTGCTGCCTCTTCTCCTTTTTCTTTTCGTCGGTCAATTCCTGGCCGGTGCCGGGATCACGCGTTGAAAGCAGAATATGCGCGGCGCGGACCGTTTCCGGTCGGTCAAACTCCGCCCCGTGTTCGTCGTAGTACTTCTGCGCCTCGTTGTCGGTGATGTTGATTCTGCTTTTAAGCTCGCGATCAATGACCTCCTTGCAGACCGACTGCTCCAAGACCTGCGCGTCAAATTGCGCAGGTGTGAAATTCATGACGCCAAGCTGCCGGTTGAACGATTCCTCGGAACCGGCTTGACTCTTCGTGTCGGCCACGAACTTGTCCGCGGCCGCCCTGGCTTTCTTTTTGTCCCCGTCGGTCGCCTTGTTCATGAGGAGCCGGGTGATCACCAGCCTGTCGAGCAATTGGGATTCGACCTGCTCGCGCTGCGCCTCGGGGAGGGTCTGACCGCGCGCGTTGAGGTTGGATTTGAATTGCAGGAACGCTTCGTCCAACTGGCTTCGTTTGAGTTCGACTCCCTTGCCCTTGCAAAGCACGTCGTCCGCGAACAACTGCCTGCCACCAGCAGCGGGTTTCGGCGCGTTTTCCTTCGCGGCATCGGCCGCGTCAACGTAATTCCATGCGAATGTCAGTGCGCCCAGCAGGAGCATCGTCGTTCTGGTTTTCATTTTATCTTTTTCTTCCGGCAGAATTCCGCGCCAGATTCCGGCGACGTTCGCACAACGTGAAACCGATTACAACTTCACAACACGCACGTTGCTGATGTCGGGGTCCTTATGGATTTCGTCGAGCAATTCCTGCGGAGGCACACTGTCCAGGTTGAGCACGGTCAACGCATGACCGCCCTTGTTGTCGCGGCTCAAACTCATGTTCGCGATGTTGATCTTGTATTTGCCCATCAACGTGCCGATGTAGCCGACGATGCCCGGGCGGTCCTTGTTCGTCATCAAAAACAGGACCCCCGACGGCACGATTTCCACCGGCAGACTGTTGATGCGCACAATGCGCGGATGGCTCTGTTTGCCAAAAAACGTGCCGCCCGCCGAAACTTTCTGCTCTTCTGAATGGACAGCCACGTGCAGCCATTCGTTGAAATCTGTCTCCTCGTTCGATTTGATTTCCTCGACGAGCAAGCCCAGCGCTGCGGCCAGCGCGCGTACGTTGACCTGGTTGACGTCTTTTCCGCCCGCCGATTCCAGAAAGCCCTTCAGCACCGAACGGCTGATCGGATCCCCGGGCATCTCGGTCGCCTTGCCGCCGTACGTGATGACCAGACGCTCGTTACGTTTGGGCGCCAGTTGGGCGAGCAGCCGGCCCAGCTTCTCGCCAAGGTTCAAATACGGTTTGACCACCGCATAGGTCTTGGCATCGAGATTCGGGAGGTTGACCGCGTTGCGCACGGCTCCGTGCGTCAGATAGTCCATAATGGCTTCGGCGACCTCGATGCCAACATTTTCCTGCGCCTCCTCCGTGCTGGCCCCGAGGTGCGGCGTCATGATGATCTGTGCCAGGTCCCGCAGCGGGAACCCCTTCGGCGGCGGCTCGATTTCGTAAACGTCCAGGGCCGCACCGGCCACCTGCCCGCTCTTGATCGCGTGGCTAAGGTCTTTTTCGTTGATGATGCCGCCGCGCGCGCAGTTGAGCACGCGCACACCCTTCTTCATTTTCGCAAACGCCGCGGCGTTGATCATACCCCGCGTTTCATCACTCATCGGCATGTGGACGGTAATGAAATCCGAGCGCGCGTAGAGTTCATCCAGTTCGACGAGCTCAACCTGCAGCGCCTTGGCGCGCGAAAGCGCGAGGAAAGGATCATAGGCCAGCACTCTCATGCCAAAAGCTATCGCCCGACGGGCCACTTCGCTGCCGATGCGGCCCATGCCGAGAATGCCGAGGGTCTTGTTGCAAAGCTCGACGCCCTGAAATTCCTTGCGATTCCACTCCCCGGCCTTCATCGAGGCGTGTGCCTGCGGAATCTTTCGCGCCAGCGCCATCAACATGGAGAACGTCAGTTCCGCCGTGGAGATCGTGTTGCCGCCCGGCGTGTTCATCACCACGATGCCTCGCTGCGTGGCGGCTTCGACATCCACGTTGTCCACACCCACGCCCGCGCGGCCGACGACGCGAAGTCTCGGCGCGGCCTCGATCACCTTCTTCGTCACCTTGGTCTCCGAGCGGACGACCATCGCGGCGACTTCACCCACGAGCGGGAGCAGATCGCCTTCGGATAATCGCTTGTCCAGCACGGTCACTTGGAACTCAGCTCGCTGCTTCAACAAAGCGATGCCCTTGGGTGAAATCGGGTCGCAAATCAGCACGTTCATAAAACAGGCCGGGCACTGTATGAGAAGGCCATGGGCAGGTCAAATACTCAAACGTGCAACCCCATCCGGTGGCGAGCGCAACCCGAATCATATCCCGCTTTCGACGGAGTCTGGTCAACGCGCTTCTTGAGTTTCAGCGCGTGTTCTTTCAGCGCAGATTCGAGCTGCGGCTGGTGTGTTCAGGTCTCACCTCGAAGACTGAATGACATTTCGCTCCGCGCACTCTGGACCAGAGACGACGGTTCGCGGTTTAACTGGATTCTAGCGGGATCAGCCTTTTTCCGCATGGTGTTGAATCCGGTGCACTCAAATTCGCCGGCTGGTGACAGGGCACCCTCCTTCGGGGTCTTCGATGATCAGAACGCGTACCGCCCTGCTCATCCGGCCCCTTCCGGTTCTGTCCGTGTTTCGTTGAGCAGGAGCCAATACAGCCCGAGTTGGCGCACAGCCTGGACGAATTCCTCGAACTCGACCGGCTTGCGAACGTAGCTGTTGGCGCCGCAACTGTAACTTTTGACGTCCTCCTGCTCCCTGGATGAAGTGAGGATCACAACGGGCAGCAGTTTTGTCCGATCGTCCGCACGCAAACGACGCAACACCTCCAGGCCGTCGATTTTCGGCAGCTTCAAATCCAGGAGAATGACGGCCGGCATCGCACCCGGGTCACGTCCCGCGTGCGTCCCGGTGCCAAACAGGTAATCCAGCGCCTCGACTCCGTCGCGCACCACGGCAAGTTCGTTGGCCACATTACTCTTCTCAAAGGCCAGCCGCGTCAGCTCCTCGTCGTCCGGATTATCTTCCACCAACAGGATGATTTTTTTGTTCATCCGCAGATCCCTTCAGCCCGGCAGGGTAAAATAGAACACGGAGCCCTTTCCGACTGCGCCCTCCGCCCAAACGTGCCCGCCATGGCGGTGGACGATGCGTTGGACGGTGGCCAGGCCCACGCCGGTGCCTTCAAATTCAGTGACACTGTGCAACCGCTGGAAAGCGCCGAACAGTTTTCCGGAATACGCCATATCAAAGCCCGCTCCATTATCGCGCACAAAGCAGGCCCGCTGGTCCTTACCCGGCGCAGAGCCAAATTCAATTCTAGACTGCGCCAGCTTGCCGGTAAACTTCCAGGCGTTCCCCAGCAGATTGGTCAGCACGATTCGGATCAGGCTGGCATCGCAATGAGCGACCAGACCCGTCTCAATGACGAACTCCGCGCTGCGGTGCGGTTGAGTCTGCTGCAGTTCGGCGGCGATGCCACGGGCCATGGCACTCAGGTCCACGGTCATGCGACGGAGCTCGCCGCGGGATACCCGCGACAGATCCAGAAGATCGTCGATGAGCTGGTTCATATGGCGGCTGGCCGAGCAGACCCGTTCGAGGTGACTTTTGCTGCGGTCATCAAGTTTGTTCGCGCAGTCTTCCAACAGCGCCCTGCTGAACCCGTCGATGGCCCTGAGCGGCGCCCGCAGGTCGTGTGACACAGAGTAGGAAAACGCCTCCAGCTCCCTGTTGGCGACTTCAAGTTGCGCGGTGCGCTCATGCACCCGTTGCTCCAGTTCTCTGTTGAGTCTGCGGATTTCCTCCTCGGCACGCCGGCGATCGGTGATGTCGCGGGCCATTTTTGAGATGCCGATGATTTGGCCTGAGCCGTCTTTGACAGGAGAAATGGTCACCGAGACATCCACGGCCCGTCCGTCTTTTCGCACGCGCACTGTTTCGAAATGTTCGATGCGTTCGCCTCGCTTGAGTTTCGCCAGTATTTGTCGCTCCTCATCCAGCCGGTCGGGCGGGAAAAGAAACTCGATGGAACGTCCCTTGACCTCGCCGGCGGCATAGCCGAAGAGGCGTTCCGCAGCGGGATTCCAACTGGTGATTGTTCCATCCAGGTTTTTGCTGATGATCGCGTCGTTCGACGATTCGACAATCGCCGCAAAGTGCAGCAGCGTTTCCTCGTCGCGTTTGCGCGCGGTAACATCGTTCGCGAGCACCAGACGCGCGGGCCGCTCTTCGAACTCCAATTCGTGCGAGACAATTTCCACAAACATGATCGTGCCGTCCTTTTTCCGATGACGCCAGACGCCGGAATCCTCGAATGCTTTTGACAGAATGGAGACGCTTTTTTCAAGCAAGGGAACATCTTCACCGGGGCGGATGTCCCTGAGGGTCATCGCCAGAAACTCATCGCGGCTGTACCCGTAACGACGGACGGACGCTTCATTGACGGCGAGGAAGGACAGTGTCCGCGCGTCGTACACCCACATGGGCAACGGATTGCTTTCAAACATCAGACGGTACAACCGTTCGCTTTCCTGCAACGCTGATTTAGCTTCACGCTTCATTGGCGCGTCGCAAGATCCGTTTCCACAGTGGATCGCTGAATGAAGTCAGTCGGCGGGGTCGGTCCAGGTGGCACAACCCGGACATGATCACTGACGGAACCAGGAGAAGCCGCATCGCCCTGGACCGCCATGACCAGCGATGTCCTTCGGTATCATCGGCAGAACCGTGGTTGTTCAGAAACTCATTCACGTTCCCTCCGCTAAAATTCGATCGCTGCGACAGTCCGCCGCGCAGTTCGACCACAACCTGCGTCAGACGAAACTTCAAGCAGGCGGCACCGAAACCGGACGGACCAGCGCCCAATGCAGGCTCAGTTGCGGCGTGACCTGGCTGAACCGTTGGAAATCCACCGGTTTCACAATGTAGGTCTCCGCGCCGAGCCGGCGGCTCTCCGCGATGTCCCGGTCCTTCTGGGAGGTCGTCAGAACAATCACCGGAATCATCCGTGTGCGTTCGTCGCTCTTGACTCGCCGCAACACCTCCAGCCCGCCGATCCTCGGCAGGTTCAGATCCAGCAGAATCAACCGGGGACGGCGGGAAATCCGCCGGTTGATATGCGTGCCGTCGCCAAACAGGAAGTCGAGTGCCTCAGCGCCGTCGCGAACGACCTGAACGTGGTTGCTGATCTTTGCCCGTTTGAACGCGCGCATCGTCAGTTCCACGTCATCCGCGTTGTCCTCCACAAAAAGGATCTCCACGAGTTCGTCGGGCGAATCACCGCTTCCGGTTTCATGCGGCGCTGTACGCGAGGCGAACAGCGTCGAAACGGAAATCTCGAGCGCGTGCGCAAGTTTTTCAATGCTTTCCAACGAGAGGTTCCTCGCTCCCCGCTCGATGTCCGACACGTACGTGCGGTGCAGCCCCGCGCGTCCGGCGAGCTCTTCCTGGGAAATGCCCAGCCGGCCTCTCCATGTTTTCACCGCGGTGGCGAACAAGGACTTGGCATCGGATCTATTTGTTGGCATATTTGGGCGCGCTCTCGTTCCGAGAACCCGTCGGCATCATAGCAGTCTCGCTCAACAGACTATAAGTGACAATCGCGCTGTTTCTCTTGCGCACCCAAAGAAAGACGAGCTAAGGCTGCGGTGGACCGGCGCGAAGCCCGGGCCGTGACGGCGGTTGATTGGTCGCCTTGGTCTTGAATGCCGAGCGCAGCAGCCAGTGGCGTTTCAGTCCCTGCACCAGTTCGTCCATGTGGATCACCGCCGCGGAAATGGAGCCCAGCATGTTCGTATTACTCTGCACTTGCGCGTTGAGATTGCTGGTAATGCTGGCGAGATTGTCGAGAGAGAGCGAGAGCTTTTCCGCGACGGCGACGAAGTTGGTGTCAACACCGGCAAGCGTGGTATTGGCGTTGGCCGCTGCGAGTTCGAGTTGCACATTGAGGTTCGTGGAAAAGAGCCAGCGGCCGAGCGAGCCGTTGAACTCGCGCAGTTGCGCGGTGATTTCGGCCAGATTCGTCGCAGCGGGCCGCGCGTTCTGAGCCAGAGCGTTGAGATTCGACATCGCTTGAGAGCTGTTGGTCAGCACCGCGGTCAACTGGTTGGTCAGATTAAGTATTCCAGGAAGAGCTTGTTCGATCTGATTCGCGACCTTCTCCAGACGCTCGGTTACGGCAGGCGATTCATCGGCCAGCAACCAGTATTTTGAGTTTCTTGTATAAGTCGCATAAGTGCCTTCCTTGTCCTGCCAAACGCCCGTGATTACTCTCTTACCATCGACAGTTTCTTCTCGATATGTGGCGTAGTATTCCTTCTTTGATCCGTCGAGGTTCGTCCAACCGGCACTACCGCCTTTCGTCACCTCCAGGTAACGATTCCCCAAAAAATCCGCAGCGGTGACTTTGACGTGAGAGTCGGGAAACCAGATATAACCGGCATTTGTAGCCGTGATTCGAAATTCAATGTAAACGTTGTATGGCGAACCTGGTTTCTCTGGAAGAATCGCAGTGATCTGGCCGGCCTCGAACCCCATCAGCTTGACGGGATCGCCCACTTTCAATCCGGCGGCGCTGTCCACGTAAGTGTAGTACGTCACCTTGGTGAGAAACCACCCCTTCCGCACTGCCGTGTGATAAAGGTAATAGACGAATCCCGACAGCAGCAGCGCAGCCGCCAGGCCGTCGAAGATGCCCACGGCCCGTTCCATCCGGCCGAGCCGCGTCCGCAATTGAGGTGTCAGGTCCTGGAGCGACATCTGTTCAACCCATCGCAAAATCCGCCGCCAGCAACTCGCGCAACAGCGGCTCGTCGCAACAACCAAGTTCGGCGCGTCCGCCAACCGACAACCACCGTTTTTGTTTCAGGAGCGCGAATTGTTTCCCCTGATCTGTCCACGGACGCAGGTCATGACACGCGACCACAAGCGCGACCGGCTGTCCCCGCGTCACGGCATTGCCGCCGGGAAGACTCACCAGGAATTCCCTCCACCAGCGCGACTCCTGCGGCCCCAATCCCGCCAGTGGATTGTCCAGCAACAGAACGTCCGGGTGCATCGCCATCGCGCGAGCGAGCCCGGCACGCTGGCGCCAGGCGTGTTTGATCTGGCCGGGAGTACAGTTCGCGAACTGCGCCAGATCGGTCGCGTCAAGGATCTCCTCGACGCGCTCCTTCGTATTGATCGCGCAGCGCCCATGGTGATAACGAATTGGCAATGCGATGTTTTCCGCGAGAGTCAGATGATTGAACAGCCGTCCGCCGTTTTCGAACACCAGGCCGATGCGCATCCGCGCCGCGAGAAAGTGGTCCTCCGCCAGGTCCGCAGTATCGCTGCCAAAAAGACGCAGTGTTCCCCGCAGCGGACGGTACAAGCCGGCCATCGTCGCCAGCAGATCGCTCTTTCCCGAGCCGGGCGGACCACCGACGACCCAGTAGTCTCCCGTCGAAATGCTCCAATCAACGCCCTCGATCGAAACAGTACCGGTCTCGCTGGCATTGCCAACGGCAACCCCGACCATTTGAATGACCGGCTGCATCGCAGCCGTCGACGAGTCTGTGGTTCGCGAGCCGGTGTTCACATCACGAGGTAGACAATGATGAACAGTACATCCAATAACACACACGCCACCAGGCTCTGTACAACGGCGCGTGTCGTCGCGCCGGAGACCTGTTCGAGGCGCAAGGGCTGGGCCAGACCCTGGTAACAGGTCGTCACCGCAATGATGATTCCGAAGCAGCACGTCTTGAGCGCGAGCAGGGCGAAGTCCTCCCAGCTCAACGCCATCGCAAGTTGTTTGAAGTAGTCTCCCGGCAGCAGCGGCACGTCCTGCACGAACGCAAACAGGTACCCGCTGATCAACGCGGCGAGGATGAAATAGACCGTGAGCGAAAAAATTGCGAACGCAAGCCCGACCACGCGCGGAATCACCAGATAATGAACCGGATCAATGCACAGTGCCTCCAGCGCCTCCACTTCGCCGAGCGCGCGGGCCGTGCCGAGCTCGATCACGTAAGCGGCGCCAACGCGAGCCAGCACCAGCAACGCGGCTGCGAGCGGACCCAGTTCGCGCACCACGACCGTCACCATCACCGTGCCGGCCAGGTTCTGGGCGCCCACGCGCGTCAGCAGGGCAACCATCTGCCCGATGATCATCAGCCCGAGCGCGCACGCCAGAAAACTGATCATCGGCAGCAGACGCAGACCGGCGCGGTACACCTGCGATCGGATCAACGGATGAATGACGTGCGTGGAAACGTTGAATTTCGCGACGGCCACGCCGAGCGTGATCAGCGTGAACGCGATCAATCCCCGGGTGGTCTCAAGGAACCGGACGATGCTCCTGCCAACGGAATCAAACTGGCGAAGCAGTAACGGCGGCGCGGCTTTCTCCGCGTCCGGCAGGTTGGCGGCGGCGCTGCTTTCCACGGCGCGAGCGTAGTGACTCAGGCATCCGGGGTCAAAAGTTGATTTTCAAGTCACCACGCGGCCAGTTCGGCCTTCAATCGTTCGATCGGCAAACCGACAACGTTGGAATACGAACCGGAAATCCTTTCAACGAGCAGGTCTCCTTTCTCCTGAATCGCGTAAGCGCCGGCCTTGTCGAGCGAGTTGATCGCGCCCAGGTAGTAACGGATCTGCTTTGAGTCGAGCTGGCGGAACGTCACACGGGTTGTCTCGGTGAAAATCTTTTGGCGAAACCGGCGCAAATGAATAAGACAGACGCCGGTGGCCACACGGTGGGTGCGGCCTTGCAATTTCCCGATCATTTGTCGGGCGTCCGCAAGGCTGGACGGTTTGCCGAAGATCTCGTCGTCGAGGCAAACGAGCGTGTCCGCCCCGATCACCAGGGCGTCGGGAATTTTCTTTGCCACCGCGCGCGCCTTCCGGTACGCGTTGAGCTGGCACAATTCGCGGGCCGTCAGTTGTTCGTTGCGCGTTTCCGATGCGTCGCTGGGCACGACGCGGAACTTCAACCCCGTCTCGCGCAGCAGTTCCGCGCGGCGCGGCGAAACCGAGGCGAGAATGAGCGGAGGCAGATTCATCGTGTCAGTTCTTACGGGTGTCTTCGGCATGGTATCGCGCCATCAACATGGATTCGTGCAGTGCGCCACTGTAAAGACCGCCGACATCGCTTACGAAATTGCGCCTTGAAGGCCACTTTGGAAAGTTAGACGATCCGGAGCCTCTTTGCAATCGGAAGGCAGTTCATCGAACGACGTCTGCTATCGATTTCTCTCCAGCGATCACAGTTGCCTCTCAACGACTACTAATGAAAGCCGCGCTTGCTCTTTGCTTGCCACAACAGGCGGCTTCCCTTACGCTGCGCATCAACCAATCCTATGAACAAAGCGATCCGCTTCAAACTTTTTCTAATGATGGTCCTGGAATTTTTCGTATGGGGCGCGTGGTTTCCCCTCATTTTCGGCTACCTGCCAAGCCTCGGTTTTTCAGCTTCCGAACCACCTCATATTCTCGCACCATTGATTCCCAAAGCCGTATCTTTTTTCTTCTCGGAACAGTCCCTGATTCTAAATGCGTTTCCGGCGGCCGCCATCGTGGGGATGTTTTTCAGCAATCAATTTGCCGACCGCAACTTTTCCGCGGAAAAATTCCTGGCCGTAAGTCATCTGATCGGCGGGGCAGCGATCCTGTCGTTGGTTTGGGTTCAGGCGTTTTGGCCGTTTTTTTTCCTCATGCTCGTGCACTGCCTGCTCTACGTGCCCACGATCTCCATTACGAACTCGATCGCTTTCACCCAGATGAAGGACGCACAGAAGGAATTTGGAATTGTACGCATGGGCGGCACGATCGGATGGATTTTGGCCGCATGGCCGTTCACGTTCATTCTTGTGGACTGGGACAAGGTGAAGGCGGCAAATCCTCAAAGGCTTGTTGATTGGCTGGGCATCGTGTTGGGCTCAGGCCTTACCGGCGATGCGCTCCAGCAGGGCACCAAGTGGACTTTTATCGTCGCGGGCGTCGCATCACTGGCCCTCGCTGTTTTCAGTCTGACGTTGCCCCACACGCCGCCAAAGCCGGCCGAGGAGGGGGTGGCTAAGCTGGCCTGGCTTGAAGCGATGAAACTGCTCGGCCTGCCTTTCATTCTGGTGTTGTGGACTGTGACATTCGTCGATGCGACGGTGCATAATCTTTTTTTTAACTGGACAGGACGCTTTCTTGGAAGTGCCGTGACGGCGGGCGGCGTGGGGATTCCAGGCAACTGGATCATGCCCGTGATGAGCATTGGCCAGATTGCCGAGATCCTTACGATGCTTGTCCTCGGCGTTACGCTGAAATCGCTCGGTTGGCGGACGACGATGATCATCGGCATTCTTGGCCACGCGGCACGTTTCGCCGTATTTGCGTTGTTTCCCCAACACAAGGAGATCGTCATCCTCGTCAACGTGCTTCATGGAATTTGCTACGCCTTCTTCTTCGCCACGGTTTACATTTTTGTTGATGAGTTCTTTCCGAAAGACGCGCGCGCCAGCGCCCAGGGCCTGTTTAATCTGATGATCCTCGGCCTCGGTCCATTGGCGGCCAACATCGCCGGACCGAAGCTCATCGGAGAAACATTCAACATTAACGGTGTGGTGGATTTCAAA
Source organism: Candidatus Angelobacter sp. (assembly GCA_035607015.1). Taxonomy (NCBI): domain Bacteria; kingdom Pseudomonadati; phylum Acidobacteriota; class Terriglobia; genus Candidatus Angelobacter; species Candidatus Angelobacter sp. The sequence goes on from DATNDF010000016.1 coordinate 29,911, forward strand.
AGCCTGTTTCTCAT